>JBGUUL010000043.1:0-33906 GCA_045133515.1 Ruminococcus sp. | reverse complement strand
AAATGTAAGAACAGTTACTTGGAAGTCAACAAATACAAAGGTTGTAACAGTAACTTCAAAGGGCGTTGTAACTGCAAAGGCAAAGGGTACTGCATATGTAAGAGCAACAGCCAAGGATGGCTCAAGAAAGTATGCACAGTGCAAAATTACTGTGAAATAAAGCTAAAATAATTCAACAATTCTCCCACTGATTTTTTCGGTGGGGGATTTTCTTTTGTAAAATACCATTAAAAATACATATATTTACAAAATGGTAACAAATAATTTCAATTTTGTGATATAATATTTAAGAATGGGGTGTTTTTATGAAGAAAATTCTATCTATAATATTGACAATGACAATACTAGCTGTTTCAATTTTTTCTGTAAGGGCAGCAGTAATAGGTGGCGAAAATAATCTAACATCAAATGAACCACTTAACAGCTGGAGATATACAAATGGTGTTCCTAACAATGCTCAGACACAGGGACTTGTGTCTGTTGGTTCAAGCTGTTCTTGGACAAAGACAAGTAATGGTTTTGTTAACAGCGACGGTAAGGTTATTAAGGGCGCAACAATGAAGGGCATTGATGTTAGCCAATGGAACGGAAAGATTGACTGGGCAAAGGTTGCAAAAACTGATGTTGACTATGCTATTATCAGAGTTGGTTATGGTATGGATTACAAAAGCCAGGACGATAGTCAGTTCCATAACAATGTAAGAGGATGTATTGCCAACAAAATTCCTTTTGGTGTTTACATATATTCATATGCAAGTAATACAGCAATGGCAAAGTCCGAGGCAGAGCATACATTAAGGTTGATTAAGGGTTATAAGCTTAATTTCCCTGTATATTATGACCTTGAGGACTATAGTCAGACTAAGCTTAGCAAGAAAACCATTGGCGCAATGGCAAAGACCTTCTGCAACACAATTTCCAATGCAGGTTATCAGGTTGGTATTTATGCAAATTTAAATTGGTGGAACAACTACCTTACTGACCCTGTGTTCAACAATTCAAGTTGGTATAAGTGGGTTGCACAATATAATTCTGCTTGTACATACACAAAGTCATATACAATGTGGCAGTGCAGTTGTGACGGCAGAGTGAATGGCATAAATGGACTTACTGACCTTAACTTTTGGTATGGAACACCAAGAAGCAGTAGCTACACAGCTTCAACTTCAGGTGTTACTCTAAGCAGAGAAACAGCCTCTATTTACAGAACTACAAAGGCATACGGAAAATACACCCTAAAGGCAAATGTTACTACAAGTTCATCAAATAAGAGTGTAAGGTGGGTATCCTCTGATACAAAAATAGCAACAGTTGACAGTAAGGGTGTTGTTACTGCAAAAAGACCAGGTAAGGTGAAAATTACTGCAATAGCAAGGTTTAACACCAACAAAAGGGCTGTTTGCGAGGTTACTGTTAAGCTAAGGATGGATTCGTTTTCCCTTAACAGAAGGTCAATGACCTTTAAAAAGGGAGGATTAAGCAGCAAGCTTGTTGCTACTTGTTCCCCAAAAAATGCAAGTAACCAGTGTTTTGAGTGGATTACCACTAATAAAAAGGTTGCAACAGTTGACAGCAAGGGTAATGTAAAATCCGTTGGCAAGGGCGTGTGCTACATTTGTGCCACATCAAAGGATGGCTCAAACCTTACAGAAGTTTGCAGAATTACTGTTAATGCATAGCAAATATGTAGTGGCAAATGGTGTTTGTTTGCATAGTATATATCAGAGGGTAACCTCTCAATATCATTATAAACAAGAAGTAAAGATTAAAGAAAAGGAAAAGCAGACAGACCATCACAATTACCATTATTATGCCTCCAACAATATTAGCCCTCGCCTTTTGACGAGGGCTTTGATGTTTTATGGCAACAATTATAGTAATTTTATATTGCAAAATTGTAACAACTATGTTACAATTAAAAGGTATTAGTAAAATAGGAGGATAAGAGAATGAAAAAGAACAAAGTACTTTCTGTCTTGGGCATAATATTTTCTGGAATTGCCCTTGTGATTTCTGTTGTGGAAATTTACATTTGTGTTGACAAAAATCTTAATATTTTGCTAATGCCGATTCTCCTTATGTTTATTATGCTTGCTGTGTTGACAGCGAATATTGTGAACCTTAAAAGAATAATTAACTTCAACAAAAGGACTAAAATGAAACCAAGTGACCCTGGAGAATAAAAGGAATTTATTTTAATAATAAAAAAGATATACACAAATTCCTGCTTTCTTAATACTATGTAGTGTAAAGAGAAAGGAGGTAAGACATATGTTTAACGGTTGTGGAAACGGCGGAAACTGCTGTTGGATTATTTTCCTAATCATCATAATTCTTTGCTGCTGTAACGGTAACAACGGTGGTTGCGGCAATGGTTGCGGTAACGACTGTGGCTGTGGTTGCTAAGATAATCATATAACAAATGACCCCACTGAATTATTCAGTGGGGTTTTCCTATACCTTTATGGAAATCACATTTGATGCCTTACTCCTAAGGAGTTTTTTATCCTTGTTGTGACAGGTTTGTCTGACAAAGTAGTAGTACCTTTTTCCTTTTTTTGCTGTGGCGTCATAACAGCCATTTGCAGTTCCGTTCACAGTACGGATAAGAGTGTAGTTTTTCTTGCCGTATTCTCGTCTATAGACTTGGAACTTCTCAGGATTATAGTTATTTTTCCAGAGAATCTGCACCTTGCCTTTTTTTGTTTTTACACTTTGTAGGGTGGTTTGCCTTATGTTTGTAACAACACTTCTAACACCTGAACTGTTGCCCACTACCGTTGAGTTGCCCTCCCTGTAAACTGTTGTCACCTTGTAGTAGTACCTTTTGTATGGCACAAGGCCTTTGTTTATAAAGTTGGTTTGGGCTGTTTTTGTAGAGCCTATTAGCTGAAAATCTTTGTTGTTGCTACTTCTGTAAATTCTGTAATATACGCTATTGCTTTTCTTATTCCAGCTTAATTTTCCTGTGTTGTAGGCTGTAGCCCTTAGTGTAATATTTTGTGGTGGGGCAAGGTTTGAGAGGGTTCTTTCCCCAAGGCGAATATTACCATTTTTGTTTTGTGCAAAGCTATTGTAATACACATTGATTGCCGAATATTTGTCAATTTTTACTGCGTATTTTCCTGCGTTTTGAAGTCTGTTGTCATTGATTTTTCCACTGCTGTATTGAGAATATATGCCGTAGGTGTTGCCCTTTGTATTGTTACTTGTAATGTTATTTGCCCTTGCGTTGCTTAGGAAAATTCCATAACTACCCTTTTCCAAGGTGTTGCCGGAAATTATGTTAACACTTGAATTTTTTACACCTATACCTATGTATCCACCTTTGGTTGTAATAGCGTTTTCCTTAATAGCCTTTGCTGTGGAGCTTCCAGAAAGGTAGATGCCGTCACCACCATTGTTTTTCAGGGTGTTTAAGTTGATAATGGAATTGCTACTACTGTTACTATAGATGCCTGTTGATGTAGAGTTGCTGACTGTGTTCCTTGTAACAGCAGTGGAATTTGCCCCATTGTAAAGGTAAATTCCGTGCTTTGTCTTGCCACTAATGTTGTTACCTGTAATGGTGTTGTTGCTTTGAGGGTTTGACAGAAGAATACCTGACTTTATGGTTGATGAGCTACGGTTAATTAGTGTGTTTTTATAGATTTTGTTGTTATAGCTGTTGTCTGTTAGGTATATGCCTACATTCTCGGAATTTGAATTATTCATAGTGATGTTGTTGTTTGTTATTTCCGAGGATTTTGTATGACGAAGGCTAATGGCTGTGCCTTTGGAGAAAATGGAATTTTCCTTAATTCTAAGGTTTGAAAGAGAATAATCCCCAGCGGGAATTGTGCCAGTTGATGTGCTACTGTACTTCCAAGATACAGGATAATTCAGCTTGACACCATAGGTCTTTATGCCACTACCCTTGGTGTTAATACTGTTGTTGTAAATCAAAGTGTTATAGTTTGAAATTGGCTTTGTAAAGTCACCGTCATACATTCTTGTTAGGTCGCTTCGCATTGTACGGACATAAATTCCATCACCACAATTATTTATTATGTTGTTTTTTATGTTGCAGTTAACCCAACAAAGGGTAACAATACAGTAGTCCTGAATATTTGTGAATTTGCATCCTGTTATGTTGATGTTTTTGTAGTAGCCTGTATCACCAAGGATAACTGCGTGGGAACCAATGCCCTTTGTCACATTTGAGAATGTGCAGTCAATAAAGTTGATGTTGTTGCAGGAGGTTCCGTCATAATAGTCATACAGCATAAACACGTCCTTGTTCAGCGCATCAAGCTGAACAGCCTCTGACGGCTCTGTTTTGCCGTTTACAAGGTGCTGATTTTTAAATGTGCAGTTCTTTACAGTAACATCCTTACTTGCGCCAATTTCAAGAAAATGGGTGTTGCAGTTGTCAACAAAGGTGAGGTTTTCCAGCAGTATATTTCTGGAATGTCCAAACCTTAGCAAATTGCCCTCTGAGGGGGCTTGTACATTGTCCCAACCGTCAATGGTGCCGTTTTTTATGGTAATGTTACCGTAGCCCTCGTAACCGTTGCTTTGTTCATTCCTACCTGCCTTAAACAGAGCATTGTTGTTGGTGTAGTCCCTTAGAATGGTGGCGCCGTTCATTTCAAGGTAGGTGTTGCTGTATATGAAAATAGAGTTTGAAATTCTTAGCACCATATTCTCCGGTAAAATAATTTTGTACTGAACATAGGGTTTTGCGTTGCCCCTGGCCTCATCAAATGCCTTTTGCATTTTGTTGCGAATTGTCTGTGAGGTTTCCTCTGAGGAGATTTCAAGAGGTAGCTCCACATATTTTATTGTTGTACTATTTGTTGTAGTATTAGCAGTTTGAGCCTTTGCCTGTGGTATGGTAATAATCAGCGCAGAAAAAGCCACAGTAATGGCTATTATTAGTGAAATGTAGCCTTTTAGTATTCTCATAAATTCTCCAATTCTTCTAATAAAAGTGTGCATACATTTTTAATTTTATTTCAAACTAATGTTATTGTCAATTATCAATATGTCAAAAAATCATATGTCAATTTAGCTAATGTGCCAATGCCGATTTGTTGACTTATAATGTATCAAATGTTATAATTAAATAAATATATTATACTTTATAATGGGTTAAGATGGGTGTATTATGAAGGCAAGTGATTATATAGTTTCTTTTATTAAGAAACAGGGAATAAAGGACGTTTTTGGTTATCAAGGTACAATGATTGCCCACTTTGTTGATTCTGTTTGCAAGGCTGAGGGAATTGAAAATCATATGTGCTACAATGAGCAGGGTGCTGCCTTTGCAGCAGTTGGTCTTGCAAAGGCAAGTGGCAAAACTGCCCTTGCATATTCAACCTCAGGCCCTGGGGCAATTAACCTTATGAACGGCATAGCTGACGCCTACTACGACAGCACTCCTGTGGTGTTTATTACAGGGCAGTTGAATGAATACGAATATACAGGCATTAAGGAACTTCGTCAGCAGGGCTTTCAGGAAACTGATGTAGTAAGTATGGTTAAACCTATAACAAAATATGCAGTCCATATTAAGGATGTACAGGATATAAAATACTATTTGCAAAAGGCTTTTTATATTGCAAATGAGGGCAGAAAAGGCCCTGTGGTGCTGGATATTCCTATGAATGTTCAAAGAGAGGATTTTGACGAGGAAAGCGCAAGGTGCTTTTCCTCTCCAAAGGAAAAAACAGTAGCTAATTATGAAATGGCAGGAACTCACATTATTGATGAGCTTGAGAAGGCAAAGCGACCTCTTATTCTTCTTGGTAATGGAATTGTAAAGGGCAGTAGCTTCCATAAAGAGGTTATGAGCTTTGTTAATAGTCTTGGTGTTCCTGTGATTACAACCCTTCCTGCAAGGCATCTGCTAAATAACGATGATGAGCTTAACTTTGGCTATATCGGTGCTGCTTATGGTCATAGGTACGCAAACATACTTTCCCACAAAAAGGCAGATTTGATTTTGTCAATAGCCTCATCTTTCTGCAAAAGGCAAACAGGTGGCAACAGCGAGAACTTTGCTAAAAATGCAAAAATTATCCGTGTTGATATTGACAGAAACGAGCTTATGCGTACAGTTCATAGTGATGAAATTCAGTATTGTTGTGACGGAGAGAGCCTTGTTAGGGCTATGAACAAGGTGCTTAGGGATAGAAATATTGATAAAAAGGAGTGGCTTGAAACCTGTAAAAAGGTGAGAGAACCTCTTGTGAATTTTGATGATAATTCCCCTGAAAGAGAGCCAAACAAATTTGTAGAGGCAATATCTTCCTTTGCCGAAAAGGATACTGTTGTATGCTGTGATGTTGGTCAGCATCAGCTTTGGATGGGACAGTCCTACAAGGTTCGTGACAATCAAAGACTGCTGTTTTCAGGTGGTCACGGTGCTATGGGATTTGCACTTCCCTCTGCTATCGGTGCTTATTATATGGACAAAAAGCCAACTATTGCTGTGTGTGGCGACGGTGCTTTCCAGATGAATATTCAGGAATTGCAGTGGCTTAAAAGGGAGAACCTCCCTGTAACAGCCATTGTGCTTAATAACGAGAGTCTTGGACTTATTCAGCAACAACAGGACGACTTTTTCTCCGGCAACCACTTTGGTTCAACAGCTGAGGGTGGCTACGATACACCGTCCTTTAAGGATGTAGGTCAGGCTTACGGAATAGCCTCCTATAGCGTGAATACTATTGATGAGCTAAATGAAGTTCTTGGCAAGGTTGACAGAACAAAACCTGCACTTGTTGAGGTTCACCTTGATACAAAATCAAAGGCATATCCAAAAACATATTTTGGGGAGGAAATGTATAATCAGAAGCCATACATTGAAAAGACTTTAATGGATGAAATTTTGGCTTACTGATAAGGAGTAGTTATGAAAAAGGTTATTACTTATGGAACATTCGATTTGTTCCATCAGGGTCATTATAATATTATAAAAAGAGCAAGGGAATACGGAGATTACCTCATTGTAGGTGTTACCTCTGAAAGCTACGATATTGAAAGAGGCAAGCTCTCTGTTCACGATTCTTTGATGACAAGAATTGAGAATGTTAAAAAAACAGGTCTTGTGGACGAGGTTATTGTTGAGGAATATCTGGGTCAGAAAACAAGGGATATTATTCAGTATGAGATTGACACCTTGGTTGTTGGCTCAGACTGGATTGGCAAGTTTGACCACCTAAGACAGTACTGTAATGTGGTTTATCTTGAAAGGACAAAGAATATTTCCTCAACACAGCTTAGGGAAAAGTCCAATGAAATTTGCAAATTTGGTATTATTACTGATGATGTTGACGACAACGGTGCTGTTAAGGAAACAAAGTATGTTTCTGGTATCCACGTTGAAAGTGTGTTCAGCAAGGATATTACTGTTGCAGAGCATTTCTGTGACAAGTTTGAGCTGAATAGCTATAGTAACGATATAAACACCTTCCTTGGTGATGTTGGCATTGTGTACATTAAGTCAAGTCTCGAAAAACGATATGACTACATCAAGGCTTGTATTGAAAAGGGCGTTCATGTAATTTGTGAGTTCCCTTTTAGTACGGATATTGAAAAGTGCAGGGAGCTAAACGAGCTTGCTAAAAAGAAGAATGTTGCCCTTATGGAAAACATTGTTTCCTGTTATCTAAGGGCATTTACACAGTTTTTGTGGATTGCAAAAAGTAATGAGGTTGGCAGTATTTTAAGTGTAAACATTGGTATTAGCAACGATTACTTTAAGTATGTTCACAGCTTTGATGATATGTCTGTCCTTGCTGTTACAGCTGTAATTAAGCTACTTGGTACAGATGCAAAATATGTTTCAAAGAATAAAATAGACGACAAATACGGTGACCTTGCCTATGGTTCACTTTTCTTTAGATATAACCACGCAGTTGCAAGGGTTGAAATTGGCACAAAGGTGGATATTCATAACCATCTTACTGTTGTGGGAACAGCAGGAAGTATTGTTCTTGAGGATGACTGGTGGAACACAGGTTACTTTGAAGTCCATAAAAAGGGAACTAAAAGGGTTGACAGACGCTCCTTCAACTTTGAGGGTACAGGCTTCCGTTATCTCATTCAGGAGCTACAAATTATGCTTCGTGACAAAAGGTATGAAAGTAACAGGCTTTCAGATGAAGAAAGTGAGGCTATACTAAGGGTAATAAATCAAGAGGCTGATTAACCCTTTGACAGATTTATGGCGAATGTATTAAGTAAAATAAAAGATTATGAAAAACTAAAAAATTATATAGCATTGGCATTTGTAACGGCAATGGTTGGAGTGTTCCCTGTTTTTTTGACAAATAAGTACTTCAACGGTCGCCACGACAAGCTGAACTTCTTTTTTGTGGCAAGTGGAATTCTTGTGGCACTTATGCTTGTTGCCTATATTTTTATGAATAAAAGTACTCCCAAGGATAGAATACTTAGCTGTAAAAAGGGTGTGAAAAATTTATCAGTACCTGATTTGGCAATTCTTTGCTTTCTTTTTAGTGCAACTATAAGTACAATTCTTTCTGATAATGCTCTTAGCTCTTTTACAGGGGATACCCCAAGGAATAACGGACTATTGTTGATTCTTACATATGTTGTTGTTTACTTTGTTATTTCAAGGACTTTTGCATTTAGCAGAATTGTAACAACTATGATGTGCATAACATCAGGCTTTGCCTCTGTTCTTGCCATTATGCAACAGTTTTATTGGAGTCCCTTTGACCTTTTTGCAGGTCTTACTATGGAACAATGCAACAACTTTATCAGCACCATTGGTAACAGGAATTTGTTTACTGCCTATCTCTGCATCAGCCTGCCTGTGTGCTTTATGATGTTTGTCTATGGCAAGAAAATCCACGGTATGGTGGTGTCAGCTGTGGCTGTAATGCTGAACTTTGCAGGTATGATTTGTGGCAACAGCGACAACGGACTTTTGGGCGTTGCAGGACTGTTGATTTTAGGCTTTATTCTCTTTTTAAGGGATGCAAAAAAGCTCTCAAGGTATTTTTTCCTTGTAGCACTTATGCTTGTTAGCTGTAAGCTGGTAAGGCTCTTTTCTTACTTTATGGATGATTATTATATGAGCTTTAGCTCCGTGCAGAAGTCCCTTGTGTATGACAATACATATGTGATTATTGGTTTTGCACTTGTTCTGTCTGTGGGGCTTTTCATCCTTAGCAAAAGGGAGTTTACTGTTCCCAAAATGGTACAGAGGGTTGCTGTGATTTTACTCCTTGTAGGTATTGTTGGTGTTGTATTTTTAATTATATACTTCTCTGCTATTGACAAGGAAACAGAGCTTAATGGCTTTATGGGTTATTTCCGTTTTGATGATAGCTGGGGAACTCACAGAGGCTTTATGTGGATTAGGGCAGTGTATATTTTTATGGACTTGCCTTTTATTCAAAAGATATTTGGAACAGGCCCTGATACCTTTAGGATGATTATGGATGCCACAGGCTACAACGGTGAGCTGTTTGCCTATAAAAATGAAATTACAGATTGCGCCCATAATGTGTACCTAAACTATCTTGTTACAATAGGAATTACAGGTGCTGTTTCCTACATTGTAATGGTTGTTTCTTCTATTGTAAGGGGAATAAAACAGGGTGTGAAAAACAAAAATGTAATGATTTTCCTGTCAGCTGTTCTCTGCTATGGATTGCAGTCCATAGTTAACATTGACCAGCCTATTACTACACCACTGTTTATACTGATGATTGCAATTCTTGAGGCAGAAAACAGGAAGGCTCTGTGCCTTGACTAAGGTAATAAAACTGTGTATAATTATGGTATATTCTTTCGATTGGAGTGTTAAAAATGACAATTACAAATGATATAAAATATGTTGGCGTTAACGACCACAAAATTGACCTTTTTGAAGGTCAGTACATTGTGCCAAATGGTATGGCTTACAATTCCTATGTGATTATGGACGAAAAGATTGCTGTTATGGATAGCGTTGAAGTTAAATTTGGCGATGAATGGCTAAATAACATCAAGGAGGTTGTTGGCGACAAGACACCTGACTACCTTGTTGTTCAACATATGGAGCCTGACCATTCAGCTTGTATTCTCAAGTTCCTTGAGGTTTACCCAAATGCTACAGTTGTTGGCAACGCAAAGACCTTTACTTATATGGGACAGTTCTTTGATTTGCCAGAGAATATGAATAAGCTTGTAGTTAATGACAAGGATACACTCTGTCTTGGTAGTCACACTCTTACCTTCATTTTTGCACCAATGGTTCATTGGCCAGAGGTTATGGTGAGCTATGATAGTAAGGACAAGGCTCTTTTCACAGCAGATGCTTTTGGTAAGTTTGGTGCTTTAGATGTTGAGGAAGAATGGGATTGTGAGGCTCGCCGTTACTATTTTGGTATCGTTGGCAAGTACGGTGCACAGGTTCAAAAACTGCTAAAAGAGGTATCTGCACTTGATGTAGAGGCTATTTGCCCACTTCACGGACCAATGCTTACAGAGGACCTTGACCACTATATTGGTCAGTACAACACTTGGTCATCTTACGGTGTTGAAACTGAGGGTGTTATGATTGCCTACGCATCAATTTATGGCAATACAGAAAAGGCAGTTAGACTACTTGAAGAAAAGCTAAAGGAAAAGGGTTGCCCAAGAGTTGTTGTGGCTGACCTTGCAAGAGAGGATATGGCAGAGTGCGTTGAGGACGCTTTCCGTCATGACAAACTTGTTCTTGCATCTGTTACATATAATGGCGATGTGTTCCCTTGTATGAAGAAGTTTATCGGTGACTTAACTGAAAGAGGTTATCAGAACCGTACAGTCGGTTTTATTGAAAACGGTACTTGGGCTCCAACTGCAAAGCGTGTTATGAGCAATATGCTTGAAAAGAGCAAGAACCTTACTTATACTGAAACAACAGTTACAATTAGGTCTGCTCTTAAAGAGGATAGCATCAAGGCTATTGATGCCCTTGCAGAAGAACTTTGTAAGTAATTTAATAATTTAAATTTTAAACCCCAGCTGACAGTTGTTAGCTGGGGTTTTTGTAAAATATAACCCCTAACTGACTATGTGTCAATTAGGGGTTTTGTTAATGTTAAATTATTTTAGGAAAGTTCCGTTTTCGCCAATCTGACCACTTATACCTGTAAAACCATTGCCACAAGCTACATAAATTCTTGCGTTGCCCTTACCGATAGAAGGAGTGGTTAGTGTGCCGTTGGTAACAGTCTTTGTGTCACCTGTAACAGCATCAATATATGTACCATTTGGAATGTTCTTAAAGGTTGCGCTACCACTTACAGTACAGAGTGCAAGGGAGTCAACACCTTCTGAAGAATTAGTGTATCTTCTGATGTAAGCCATATTGCCATCAACATAATTTCTGTCAACTGTGTACTGACCCTTCTGTAGAGCAGGAACAGCCTGTCTAATAAGGTTAAGCTGACGGAGATGAGCAGAGAGAGGTGCACTAAGTGTAGATGCTACTGTGCCTGATGCTGTATATTCACCAAAGTCAGATGTGGTTACTGAACCCTCAAGGTTCTCGCCATAGTATGCACGACCTGTTGTTGATAGAGGAGCATTTGGACCAACATCAATTCTCTGACCACCCATAAACTGTGTTTCTGAGCCATAATATACACAAGGAATACCACGGAATGTAAACATAAGTGAGAGGTTCTCTGCCCAAGAAGTTGTGTCGCCATTGTATCTAATATCCATATCAGGACCATAGTCGTGGGAGTCAACATAGGTTACATTGAATGTTGAATCGTTGTAGTATGGGTCCTCCTCCTTAGCACGAGTAAAGGCACTACTTGCGTTGCCAAAGTTCCAATGCATTGGGAAGTCAATAACACCAGTACCGTTTGACTTGCTATAGTCAGGTGTGTGGTACTGAATACCATCAAGATATACATTCTTTGATGTTGGAGCATTTGATGTGCTTTCGTTACTTGCATAGTGCTGTAATGTAAGGTTTACATTCTGTTCCCAATCGCTACCAAGGGCATTTATGTACTTGCTGTCTGTTTCAGCCCAAGTGTAGAATGGAGCAGAAATAGCAGGAATACCGTGGTTCCAATATTCAGACACTCTTGTGCAAACCTCACCGTAAATGAAGAATTTGTCACCACCAGCCTTTTGCCATTCTGGGAAGAAGAACTGATTTAGTGTAAGTCTTGAAACGTGCTTTTCAGTATCCAAACGGAAAGCATCAACACCCATACCAATGTAATCTGTGTATGCTGAGTTTAGATATTCTGCAACCTTTGGATTTTCTGTGTTAATGTCAACGCAGTCACCGGCAATCTGTCCAAGCTGAACAGAAGGGCTTTCCCAGCTTAAATCCTTGTTGTGATGGAAGTAGTTGTTAGCGTCACCTGCAGGTGCTGAAAATTCATCAGTAACAACTCTTGTGTCCTTCATAACAGAAAGTCTTGCCTGATACTGATTTTCTGGTTTTAGTGAATCGTAGTTAGGGAATGCCTTGTCAAGGTCAGAACCCTCGATAACCTTCATACAATCTACTGATTCAAGGTTTGAGTAATCCTTTGTAAACATAGGAGCAAGGAACTTTTCGCCAAAGTTACCTGCGTGGTTAACAACAACATCCTGGATAATCTTCATACCCTTTTCGTGGGCAGCATCAAGTAAATCTTGATAAGTTGCCCCACTGCTTTCATAACGAGGGTCAACCTTTGTAAAGTCAAAAGCGTGGTAGCCGTGGTAGTCATAGCCAGAAGCATTTTCAACTACAGGGGTAATCCATACAGCTGTAAAGCCAAGAGCCTTGATGTAATCCAGCTTTTGAATAAGTCCCTTAAAGTCGCCTCTCCAAGCTGGGTCGGAGTCAGGATTGTTTGCCTGTCCGTCATCCCAACAGTGAACATTGTTGTTTTTGTCACCGTCATAGAATCTTGTGGTAATTACAAAGTAGATGCTGTCCTCACGAAGGTCACTTCTCTCATAGTCCCCTATGGTTGATGGGTCCTTTGAGTACCATCTGTTGCCCTTGCGCCACCATTCGCCTGTTTCACGGGTGAATTCAGCTGACTGTTCACCCTTTGTTACAAACATAAGGTTGATTTTTGTCTTGTCGCTGAAGGTGTATTTGTACCAATTGTTGCCCTCTGCTGTCATAGCAGGGCCTGGATAGGTGGTTTCAATATTGCTTGGAAGTGAGTTCCAATAATAAATGTTTGGGACGCCACTTTCACTGTAATAGTGAATAGTAATTCCTGTGCTGTTACCTGATTTTGCACTGTCAACAGTTGCTGCCGATGCAGAAACAATAGCTATACTAAGAAGAACAGCTAAGGTGAGAATAACAGCTAATAGCCTTTTCATCTTTCTCATTTTTAACACTCCATTTGGATAAATTTTCACATTATTATTATAATATGAAAAAGGCAGAGAAATTTTCTTTATTAGAACAATTCTTCTGCCCATTCTTACAACATTTTGGTGGCGTATTTGTGCAAAATGTTGGAGTTGTAAACAATCTGTTAAGTAATTATAAATAGGATGTGTAATAATGATATGACTGCCGAAAAAGGAAGTCATATTTTTTGAGAAGTAACCGATAGTCAGAGGGACTGTACCGAAGTACAGCCCCTCTTAAAAAGGATAGGTATAAAACAAAGTAATAGTTCTTCAGGAAGGAACTTTTACTTGCTAACTAAATTAAGCTTAGTCACCTAAAGCATCATAGCCTGTTTCACCGGTACGGACTCTCATAACATCCTCTACATCGGAAACAAAAATCTTACCTGAACCTCTGTGTTCTGTGCCGATTGCCTTTTGAGCAGCAGCAACTACAAGACCTGGGTCAACTGTTGAAACAACGATTTCAACCTTAACCTTTGGATAAAGGTTCATTGAGGTTGGAACACCCTTATATCTGCCAAGGTGACCCTTTTCAACGCCACAGCCCATAACCTGTGAAACTGTCATACCTGTTACACCGATTGCCTCCATTGTGTCACGGAGAATACCAAACTTATCCTCTGGGCAAATAACAGCAATCTTTGTGTACTTACCTGTTGGCTTTGCGCCAAGAGTAAGCTGAACAGGCTTAATACCTGTAACATCAACGCTTTCAGAAACTTCACCATTGTATGAAGGTGTTGTTGCCATAAAGTCTGCATATGCAGAGGATAAACCGTGTTCTGAAAGGTCCATACCAAGGATTTCGTCCTCAGCAGAAGCTCTAAGACCTACTGTATGCTTGATAACAAGGAATACAACTGTCATTACAACTACAACATAAGCAACAATTGTTGTGATACCAAGTGCCTGAATTCCAAGTAGCTTAAAGCCACCACCATAGAATAGACCAGCCATACCTGAGCCATCTACGAATGCGCCTTCGCCTGTGCCTGTTGCAAAAAGACCTGTTGCAAGTGTACCCCAAATACCGTTTGCCATATGAACACCAACAGCACCAACAGGGTCATCAATATGTAACTTCTTGTCTAATACTTCAACAACAACATCTACAAGAATACCTGCAACTAAACCGATGATAAGTGCACCAAGAGCATCAACTGATGCACAAGGAGCTGTGATAGCTACAAGACCTGCAAGGGATGCGTTAAGACACATACCAACATCTGGCTTGCCGTCCTTAATCCAAGTTAGTAACATACAGGATACAGTAGCAGCACCTGTTGCAATTGTTGTTGTAAGGAAGATTGAGCCAAGACTTTCGATTGTGGTTGCAGCAGCACCGTTAAATCCGTACCAACCGAACCAAAGAATAAATACACCAAGTGCGCCAAGTGTTAGGGAGTGACCTGGGATAGCATTTGACTTAATCTTGCCACTCTTTGTCTTGCTGTACTTGCCGATACGAGGGCCAAGAACGATAGCACCAATGAGAGCAGCAGTACCACCAACAGTATGGATAACAGCAGAACCTGCAAAGTCAACAAATCCTAACTGTGCAAGCCAACCGTTGCTGTTCCAAACCCAACCAGCCTCGATTGGATAAACAACTGCACTAATTACAGCTGAATAGATACAGTAAGCACTGAACTTTGTTCTTTCTGCCATTGCACCAGAAACAATAGTTGCTGCAGTAGCACAAAAAACAAGCTGGAATACAAAGCTTGAATAATCAAAGCCTTCGTAATTTGTGAAGATTCCCAAATTTGGAATACCAATAATACCTGCGAAATAATCCTCAGACATCATAAGTCCAAAGCCTAATAGCATAAAGACAATTGAACCGATACAGAAGTCCATAAGGTTTTTCATAATGATGTTACCGGCACTCTTTGCTCTTGTAAAGCCGGTTTCAACCATTGCAAAGCCTGCCTGCATAAAGAATACAAGGGCAGCACCGATGAGGAACCAAATACCAAAGGAAGTATTTGTAATCATTTCTAATACAGAGTTTTCACTCATAGTATCCATCTCCTTAGTAATATTATTATATTTCATAAAATCTTGCATAAGCAAAATTTTAATAGAAAAGCCAGTTTCTTGCTCCTGAAACAAGAAACCGGCTCACCATTGAGTTAACTATTTAATTGTATGAAAGTAGTTTAGTAATTATACACCGAATAGTAGCTGATCGTATGTTGGATAAGGCCAATATTCTGATGATGTAATTGTTTCCATAGCGTCACTAACTGCTCTTAGCTCATTCATTGCTGCGAATACAGTATCGTGATAGTATGTTGCCTTTTCCTGTGCATCCTCAATGCCACTGCCGTTAACAACAGCTTCTTCAAGCTTCTTGATGTTGCTTGAGAATGAAACAAGATTATTTGAAAGAGTTGTAATTAGCTCTTCCTCAACAGAAGTAGGAATGTCAGCAGAAAGTGACTTCTTAGCAAGAGCTGTATCTGTAAGCTCCTTTACATAGGCTGAAACAGCTGGGAGAATATCCTGCTTTGCCATTTCAAGCATTGTAAGTGCTTCAATGTTGATTTCCTTAGCATATTCTTCAAGGGTAATTTCCTTACGAGCCTTGATTTCGATTTCATCGTGAACACCGTTTTTAACAAATAGGTCAATGTTCTTCTGGTCATCAAAATGAGCAACTGCCTCTGGAAGTGTTCTGTAGTTCTTAAGACCTCTCTTTTCAGCCTCGATTGGCCATTCAGGGGAGTAGCCATCGCCATTGAATACTACTCTCTTATGTTCCTTAAAGGTTTTTCTGATGAGTTTCTTAATTGCAACTTCCTTGTCCTCTGCTGCCTCAATTTCATCACAGAACTGATTTAGCTCCTCTGCCATAATTGTGTTAATCATAATGTTTGGACAAGCAATATTTACAGCTGAACCCAACATTCTGAATTCAAAACGGTTACCTGTAAAGGCAAAAGGTGAAGTTCTGTTTCTGTCTGTTGTGTCTTTCTTAAATTCAGGAAGAACATCAACGCCAAGGTGCATTGGAACCTTGCCAGGTGCTTCGTAATCTGTCTTGTTAACGATTGATTCAACAACAGCTTCAAGCTCGTCACCGAGGAACATTGAAACAATTGCAGGAGGTGCTTCGTTAGCGCCAAGTCTGTGGTCGTTACCTGCTGATGCAACTGAAATTCTAAGAAGGTCTGAATATTCGTCAACACCCTTCATAATAGCTGCAAGGAAGAACAGGAACTGTGTATTGTTAGTCGGGTCCTTACCTGGGCTAATGAGGTTTTCACCATCACTTGTACCCATTGACCAGTTGTTGTGCTTACCTGAACCGTTTACACCTGCAAATGGCTTTTCGTGAAGTAAGCAAACCATACCGTGCTTTTCAGCAGTCTTTTTAAGTGTTTCCATAACAAGCTGGTTGTGGTCTGTTGCAATATTGGTTGTGCCAAAGATTGGTGCAACCTCGTGCTGTGCAGGAGCAACCTCGTTATGTCTTGTCTTAGATGTAATACCTAACTTCCAAAGCTCACTATCAAGGTCAGCCATAAATTCCTTAACTCTTGTTTTTAGTGAACCAAAGTAGTGGTCGTCAAGCTCCTGTCCCTTTGGAGCAGCAGCACCGAAAAGTGTTCTGCCTGTAAAGATAAGGTCCTTTCTTTGGTCGTAATACTTCTTGTCAACAAGGAAGTATTCCTGCTCAGGTCCAACTGTTGAAGTAACCTTGCTTACATTTTTGCCGAATAACTTAAGTGAACGACAAGCAGCCTTTGAAAGTACCTCCATTGAACGGAGTAGTGGAGTTTTCTTATCAAGAGCCTCGCCTGTGTATGAACAGAAGGCTGTTGGAATATATAAAGTAGTATCTCTGATAAATGCTGGGGATGTTGGGTCCCAAGCTGTATAGCCTCTTGCTTCAAATGTAGCACGGATACCACCACTTGGGAAGGAAGATGCGTCAGGCTCACCCTTAACAAGCTCCTTGCCACCAAATTCCATAATAACTGTGCCGTCACCCTCTGGGTTAATGAAGCTGTCGTGCTTTTCAGCTGTAATGCCTGTCATTGGCTGGAACCAGTGTGTGTAGTGGGTGCAACCCTTTTCTACAGCCCAGTCCTTCATTGCGTTAGCCACAACATTTGCAACTGAAAGGTCAAGTGGCTCACCAAGGTCAATAGTCTTTTTAAGAGCCTTGTATGTAGCCTTTGGAAGTCTTTCCTTCATAGTAGCGTCATTAAAAACATTGCTACCAAACATTTCTGGAACATTTACCATTGTAAAAATCTCCTATCCTATTAGATTCGACTAAAAGCAAAAAGGACGCAGCAGAATAATCTGCAGCGCCCTTGCTGTGTCTTTACCCACATTATATGTTATAGCCACCTATAAGTCAAGTGTTTTTTTGAAAAAATATTATTTTGCAAGAAGATTTATAAAAACTTGCAATTATTCTTGCAATCTCAGTTAAAAACATAGAAAAACTGCACAAACGAGAAAGTTGTATATAAATTTGTTGCAAAAACAGGGCGTTCCCCCTTGACTTGTGGCATAAATTGGTTATATACTATCTCTATGATGGTATTACATATATTATGTTATTTTTCATAACATTAAATAAAAAGGTATGTATGAATATAACCCGTCATAGAGTTAGAAGTAAATGTGTTAAAAGGGCGCTGATGAAAAAATATTAAAAATTTTGTCCTTTTAGGTCTTTATTTAAGAGAAAAAATTTGTTATAATTCTTATATGCAATATCTTCTAACTTAATATAGTATAGAATATAGTGAGTGATTTATGTGAAAAAGGCAATCATAGTTTCAAAACCCACAAATAAAGAGGCATTAAAGGGACTGTTGCTTCTGGAAGGCTTTGAGGATATAGCTTTTGCAGAAACTACAGAGGAAGCCTGTGAAGTCATTAGCAGTGATGAAGAAATTGAGCTTATACTCATCAACGCACCACTGGAAAATGAAAACGGCCTTGACTTTGCTGTACAGTGCAGTAAAGCCACAATTGCAAGTATTATGGTAATTGTTCAATCTGAAAAGGCGACTGAGGTTACCCAAATGCTTACCTCTAAGGGTATAATGGTTATTGGTAAACCAATTAGCCGTCACCTTTTTCATCATTATCTTTTATTCTCGGAATGTTTTAAGAAGAGGATACAAAGGGTAGTTAAGGAGAATAACAAGCTTAGGTCGCAGGTTGAAACTATGCGACTTGTAAACAGGGCAAAGTCTGTGCTTATGAAGAACCTGCGAATGTCAGAGAGTCAGGCTCACCACTACCTTGAGAAACAGGCAATGGATATGCGTAAGAGCAAATATGATGTTGCACTGAATGTTCTCAGAACCTATGAAAACTAACATCTGAAAGGAATGTAAATTTATGGAAACAAGGGCTTATCTTATTCTTGAAAACGGAAAAGTTTTTGAAGGTAAATCCTTTGGAGCTAAAAAGGAAACAACAGGAGAGCTTGTTTTTACAACAGCTATGACAGGTTATCTTGAAACACTCACCGACCCAAGCTATTATGGTCAGGTGGTTATTCAGACATTCCCTTTAATCGGTAATTATGGGGTTATTCCTTCTGATTTTGAAAGCAAGAAGCCGGCTCTAAGAGCCTATATCGTTAGAAACAGGTGTCAGGAGCCTTCCAATTTTCGTTGCGAGGGTGTACTTGACACCTTTTTAAAAGATACAGGAGTACCTGGACTTTACGATATTGACACAAGATGCCTTACAAGAATTGTTCGTGAGTATGGTGTTATGAACTGTAAGCTAACCTACAGCCTTGATAATTTGGAGGCTGATTTACAGGAGCTAAAGTCCTATAAGGTTACTAATGCAGTTGCAAGTACTACA
Source organism: Ruminococcus sp. (assembly GCA_045133515.1). Classification (GTDB taxonomy): domain Bacteria; phylum Bacillota; class Clostridia; order Oscillospirales; family Acutalibacteraceae; genus Ruminococcoides. Next base: position 14,676 of record JBGUUL010000043.1, on the reverse strand, counting down.
ACAGATAAGCCAGAACTCTTTGAGAGTGAAAGCCACAGAAAAAAGGTTGTGCTTATGGACTTTGGCGCAAAGGCTAACATTTGCAGAGAGCTTGTAAAGAGGGGTTGCGATGTTACAGTTGTTCCTGCCTCTACAACAGCAGAGGAAATTAAGGCTATGGGCGTTGACGGAGTAATGCTTAGTAACGGCCCTGGCGACCCAACAGAAAATACAGAAATTATTGAGGAGCTTAAAAAGTTAGCTGAAATGAAGATTCCAACCTTTGGCATTTGCCTTGGTCATCAGCTACTTGCACTTTCACAGGGTGCAAAGACAGAAAAGCTCCACTATGGTCACAGAGGTGCAAACCAGCCTGCAAAGGATATGGAAACAGGCAGAATTTACATTACAAGCCAAAACCACGGCTATGCAGTTGTTAATGACAGCTTGCCTGAAAATGCAAAGGTTAGCTTTATCAATGGTAATGACGGAACCTGTGAGGGTGTTACATATCTTGATATGCCAGCTTTTTCAGTTCAGTTCCACCCAGAGGCTTGTGGTGGCCCACAGGACACAGCGTTCCTATTTGACAAGTTTATTTCTATGATGAACTGATTTAATATACCAATTATCCCTTGAATATATAGTGAAAGGATGCATATAAATGCCAATTAAGCCTAATTTAAAGAGAGTTATGGTTATCGGCTCTGGCCCAATAGTTATTGGTCAGGCAGCAGAGTTTGACTACGCAGGAACTCAGGCCTGTAGAGCCCTAAAGGAGGAAGGACTTGAGGTTATTCTTGTAAACTCCAACCCTGCCACAATTATGACAGATAATGCTATGGCTGATAAAGTTTATATTGAACCTCTTACACTTCCTGTTGTTAAGAGAATTATTGAAAAGGAAAAGCCTGACGGACTTATCTCAACCCTTGGTGGTCAGACCGGTCTTACACTTTCAATGCAACTTGCAAAGGAAGGCTTCCTCCAGAAGCACGGAGTACAGCTACTTGGTGCTAACCCAGAAACAATTGACAAGGCAGAGGATAGACAGATGTTCAAGGACACAATGGAGTCCATTGGTCAGCCTGTTATTCCATCCCTTGTTGTAAATGATGTTGAGTCAGCAGTGGAATTTGCCTCAGAAATCGGCTATCCTGTTATTATCCGTCCTGCCTTTACCCTTGGTGGTACAGGTGGTGGTATTGTTGATAACGAGGAGGAGTTAAGAGAAATTACCTCCAACGGACTTGAGCTTTCCCCAATTACACAGGTTCTTGTTGAAAAGTGTATTGCAGGTTGGAAGGAAATTGAGTTTGAAGTTATCCGTGATGCTGATGGTAATGTAATTACAGTATGTTCAATGGAGAATTTTGACCCTGTTGGTGTTCACACAGGCGACTCCATTGTTATTGCTCCTGCTGTTACTCTTGCAGATAAGGAATATCAGATGCTCCGTTCAGCATCTCTAAATATTATTCAGGCTCTTGGAGTTGAGGGTGGCTGTAACTGTCAGTTTGCTCTTAATCCAGAAAGCTTTGAATATGCAGTTATTGAGGTTAACCCTCGTGTTTCCCGTTCATCAGCTCTTGCATCAAAGGCAACAGGTTATCCAATAGCTAAGGTTGCTGCAAAAATCGCCATTGGCTATACTCTTGGAGAAATCAAGAATGCAGTTACAGGCTCAACATATGCTTGTTTTGAACCTGCCCTTGACTATGTTGTTGTTAAGTTCCCTAAGTGGCCTTTTGATAAGTTTGTCTATGCAAAGAGAACACTTGGTACTCAAATGAAGGCAACTGGCGAGGTTATGGCTATTGCTCCAACCTTTGAACAGGCAATTATGAAGTCAGTTCGTGGTGCTGAAATTTCCCACGATACTTTAGATGACAAGATGTTTGCCAAAATGACTGATGAGGAAGTAGTTGAAAGACTTCACGTTTGTGATGACCTTAGAATCTTCTGTATTTTTGAGGCACTAAAGCGTGGCGTTTCCGTTGATAAGATTCACGAAATTACAATGGTTGACGAATGGTTCCTTAATAAGCTGATTCTCCTTTCTAATATGGAAAACAGACTTAAAGAGGGTAACCTTGACGAGGAAACATACAAAGAGGCAAAGAACCTTGGTTTCCTTGATAGAACTATTGAGTCCTTTACAGGTGAGAAGTTGAAGTTCAGCGCAACACCTGTTTATAAAATGGTTGATACCTGTGCTGCTGAATTTGATGCTGAAACACCATATTTCTACAGCACATTTGATGAAGAAAATGAGGCAGAGGAGTTTATTAAAAATAAAGCCTCTGGCAAGGATACAGTTATCGTATTCGGCTCAGGCCCTATTAGAATCGGTCAGGGTATTGAGTTCGACTACAGCTCAGTACACTGTGTATGGTCACTTAAGAAGGCAGGCTTTGATGTTGTTATTGTTAACAACAACCCTGAAACAGTTTCCACCGACTTTGACACAGCCGACAGACTATACTTTGAACCTCTTACAAATGAAGATGTAATGGGTATTATTAAAACAGAAAAACCTGTTGGTGCAGTTGTTGCCTTTGGTGGTCAGACAGCTATTAAGCTGACAAAATATCTTTCCGACAACGGTATTCAAATTCTGGGTACTTCTGCTGATGCCATTGATATGGCAGAGGACAGAGAGCGTTTTGATGAGCTACTTGAAAAGCACAACATCAAGCGACCAAAGGGCTTTACAGTTATGAACTGTGACGAGGCTCTTGAGGTTGCCTCAAAGGTTGGATATCCTGTTCTGCTAAGACCTTCCTATGTTCTTGGTGGACAGAATATGATTATTGCCTTTAACGAGGAAGATGTTAAGGAATATATGGCAATCATCCTTGCACAGAATATTGAAAATCCTGTGCTTATTGATAAATATATGATGGGTACAGAAATTGAGGTTGACGCAATATGCGATGGTGATGACATCCTCATTCCTGGTATTATGGAGCATGTTGAGAGAGCAGGTGTTCACTCAGGTGACTCAATCGCTGTTTATCCAGCTTGGAATATTTCTGATGAAATGACAGATACTATAGTGCAGTCATCAAGAAGTCTTGCACTTTCACTACAGACAAAGGGTCTTGTAAATATTCAGTACCTTATCTATGAGGGCGACCTCTATGTTATTGAGGTTAATCCTCGTTCTTCAAGAACAATTCCATATATTAGTAAGGTAACAGGTGTTCCAATGGTTGACCTTGCAACAAGGGCAATGTTTGGAGAAAAGCTAAAGGATATGGGATATGGCACAGGTCTTTACAGAAAGAGTCCTTATGTTGCTGTTAAGGTTCCTGTATTCTCCTTTGAAAAGCTAATAAATGTTGATAACCACTTAGGTCCTGAAATGAAGTCAACAGGTGAGGTTCTGGGTATTGCAAGTACTCTCGAAGAAGCTCTCTACAAAGGCCTCATTGGTGCAGGCTACAAAATGAAGCGTGGTGGTGGAGTATTCATCACAGTAAGGGATAGCGATAAGTGTGAAATCGGCGATGTTGCAAAGAAATATGCCGACTTGGGCTTTAAGATTTATGCCACAAAGGGTACTGCAAACTACCTCCGTAACTATGGCGTTCCTACTATTTCCGTTAATAAAATCCACGAGGATAAGGATGATAACACACTTACACTTATTGAAAGTGGTAAGATTCAGTATGTTATTTCTACCTCTGCAAAGGGCAGAATACCAAACAGAGATTCAGTTAAAATAAGAAGAAAAACTGTTGAAAGAAACATTCCTTGTCTTACATCTATTGATACTGCAAACGCACTTGCTGATTGCTTAAAGAGTAAGTATAGCCAGATTAGCACTGAACTTGTTGACATCAACGATATGAGGGAAGAAAAGATGAAGCTAAAGTTTACTAAGATGCACGGAATCGGTAACGACTACATCTATTGCTCTACCTTTGACCAGAAGATTAACAATCCAGAGGCACTTTCTGTAAGACTTTCAGACAGACACTTTGGCATTGGTGGTGACGGAATTATTCTTGTTTGCCCAAGTGATGTTGCTGATGCTAAAATGAGAATGTTCAACCTTGACGGTTCAGAGGGCAAAATGTGTGGCAACGGTATCCGTTGTGTAGGTAAGTTCCTCTATGACCACGGAATGGTTGATATTAAGGAAAAGGACGAAATCACCATTGAAACTCTGTCAGGTATCAAGCATCTTAAGGCTTATACAAGAGATGGTGAGGTTAAGTACCTTAGAGTTGATATGGGCAAGGCTATTCTTGACCCAGCACAAATTCCTGTTAATATTAAGGATAAAGACAAGATTATCAATGAAACACATACAATAGATGATGGCGAGTACAACATTACCTGTGTTTCAATGGGTAATCCACACTGTGTAGTATTTGTACAGGGCGATGTTGACCAGATTGACCTTGAAAAGATTGGCCCTAAGTTTGAAAACCATAAGCTTTTCCCAGAAAGGGTAAATGCAGAATTTGTTAAGGTTCTTGATGACCATACACTTAAAATGAGAGTATGGGAGAGAGGTTCCGGCGAAACCTGGGCTTGTGGTACAGGCGCTTGTGCAGTTGCAGTTGCTGCTTGTGAAAATGGCATTTGCAAAAAGGGCGAGGACATCACCATCAAGCTAAAGGGTGGCGACCTTGTTATTAACTATACTGACGATACAGTTTATATGACAGGTGAGGCTGAAACTGTATTTGAAGGTGTTATTGAAATTTAAGGATAAAAAGTAAAGGTGTCAGCCTGAGCTTTAGCTTGGGCTGACTGTATAATTCAGGAGGAAGTACAATGAGCAAGATACCTACAAAGTACATATTTGTAACCGGTGGTGTTGTTTCAGGCCTTGGTAAGGGCATTACAGCAGCTTCTTTGGGCAGACTTCTAAAATCAAGAGGTCTTAAGGTTGCAGCACAAAAGCTTGACCCATATATAAATGTTGACCCAGGTACAATGAGTCCTTATCAGCATGGTGAGGTTTATGTTACAGAGGACGGTGCAGAAACCGACCTTGACCTTGGTCATTACGAAAGATTTATTGACGAGAACCTTAATAAGTTCTCTAACCTTACAACAGGTAAGGTGTATTCAAATGTTCTTGAAAAGGAAAGAAGAGGAGATTACCTTGGCGATACAGTGCAGGTTATCCCTCATATTACAAATGAAATAAAGCACTTTATTTATCAGGTTGGTAAGAATACAGATGCCGATGTTGTTATTACAGAAATCGGTGGTACTGTTGGTGACATTGAGTCACAGCCTTTCCTTGAGGCTATCCGTCAAGTTAGCCTGGAAGTTGGCAGAGAAAACAGTATTTTCATTCACGTTTGTCTTGTACCATATATTGCAGGTAGTGAGGAGCATAAGAGTAAGCCAACACAGCACTCTGTTAAAGAGCTTCGTGCCCTTGGTATCAATCCGGACATTATTGTTCTCCGTTGCGACAAGCCACTTGAGGAGTCAATCTTCAAGAAAATTGCTATGTTCTGTAATGTTCAGCCTGATTGTGTTATTGAAAATATCACTATTCCTGTTCTCTACAAAGCACCTCTAATGCTTGAAAAGGCACATTTCTGCGATGTAGTTTGCAGAGAGCTAAACATTGATGCAAAGCCTGGCGATATGAGCGAGTGGCTTGAAATGATAAAGAGAATTGATGAGAGAGAGGAAACTGTTAAAATTGCCATTTGTGGTAAGTATGTTCAGCTCCACGATGCCTACCTTTCAGTAGCAGAGGCTCTCCGTCACGCAGGTTATGAAAACAAAGCTTTTGTTGAAATCAAGTGGGTTGACACAGAGCTTATTACAAAATATACAGTTGACGAGCTACTTGGCGATGTTGATGGTATCCTTGTTCCAGGTGGTTTTGGACCTCGAGGTGTTGAGGGTAAAATCAAGGCTGCTGAATATGCAAGAAAGAACGATATTCCATACTTTGGCATTTGCCTTGGTATGCAGGTTGCAGTTATGGAATTTGCAAGGAATGTTCTTGGCTTAGAAGATGCAAATTCAGGTGAATTTGCCCCTGACAGCAAGCACAAGGTTATTGACATTATGGAAGAACAGATGGGCGTTGTTACAAAGGGTGGCACAATGCGACTTGGCGCATATCCTTGTATGGTTAAAAAGGGTACTATCCTTGAAAAAGCATACGGCAAGGATGAGGTTCAGGAGCGTCACCGTCATCGTTATGAGTTTAACAACGAATTCCGTCAGCTCTTTAAGGATAATGGTATGGTATTCTCCGGTACTTCTCCAAACGGACTTCTTGTTGAGGCTGTTGAAGTTCCTGCAAACAAGTTCCATGTTGCAGTTCAGTATCATCCAGAATTCAAGTCAAGACCAACAAATGCTCACCCAATTTTCAGAGAATTTGTTAAGGCTTCTCTTGAGGCAAAAAAGGAAAAGTAAAATAAGATAGATAAAAAGTATAAGGAGTGTCAGAAATGAAGGTAAATAAGAATTTTGACAATTTAGTTCCTAACTACCTTTTTGCAGAGGTTGCAAAGAGGACTAACGAATATTGCAAGGCTAATCCAGATAAAAAGGTTATAAGACTTGGCATTGGTGATGTTACACTTCCTTTGCCAAAGATTGCTGTTGAGGCTATGAAGCAGGGCGCTGACGAGCTTGGCAATAAGGAAACCTTTAAGGGTTATCCTGACTATGAGGGCTATGAGTTTGTAAGACAGGCAGTTGCCGATTATTATGCCTCCTTTGGTGTTAAGGTTGATGCCTCTGAAATTCTCATTACAGACGGCGCAAAGTCCGACTCAGGTAATATTGGCGATATTTTTGACAAGGACAATACTGTACTTGTTACTGACCCTGTTTACCCTGTATATGTTGACAGTAACATTATGGCAGGTAGAGAAATCAAGCTTGCTCCTTGTAACGAGAGTAATAACTTTGCAGCTACTCCAGATGAAAGTGTAAAGGCAGACATCATCTACCTTTGCTCACCAAACAACCCAACAGGTGCTACCTTTACAGCAGACCAGCTAAAGGCTTGGGTTGACTATGCAAACAAGAATGATGCAATAATCATCTACGATTCAGCATATGAGGCTTTCATTACAGATGGCTCACCAAGAAGTATTTTTGCTATTGAGGGTGCAAGAACCTGTGCTATTGAGCTTTGCTCACTTTCAAAGACAGCAGGTTTTACAGGTACAAGATGTGGCTACACAGTAATTCCAAAGGAGCTTGAAAGAGATGGCAAGAACATCTACAAGCTATGGTATAGACGAGAGGCTACAAAGTTCAATGGTGTTTCTTGGCCTGTACAGAGGGCAGCAGCTGCTGTGCTTTCAGAGGAAGGTCAAAAGCAGTTTAAGGAAAATATTGCTTATTATCAAGAAAATGCAAGGATTATTTCCTCTGCACTTGACGAGCTTGGAATTTACTACACAGGTGGCAAAAACTCTCCATACATTTGGCTAAAGTGTCCTAACAATATGGGTAGCTGGGAGTTCTTTGACTTATTGCTTAATGAAGCAAATGTTGTTGGTACTCCAGGTGAAGGCTTTGGCGAAAACGGTAAGGGATTCTTCCGTTTAACTTCTTTTGGCGATAGAGATAACACAATCGAAGCTGTTGAAAGAATCAAAAAGCTACTTTCAAAGTAATATCAAAGTAATATAAACTATAAACAGCCTCAAACAGAGGCTGTTTCTGACTGTCGAAAAAGTCGTCCTAACGCAAATAAGTTTAAAATAAAAAAGGCTCTTAACTGACATTTTTTGCAAGTTAACAGTTTTATTCCTGTTACAGAGTTTACATCTGTTTTATCCTCCATAAATGGAGGATATTTGCTTTTTCCGAGAAGCAACCTTGTAGTACCTTTGTACGACTATCGGTTACTTCTCGAAAAATATGACTTCCTTTTTCGTCAGCCCACAGCTTGTAGAAAGGTTTTTCTACAAGCTGAAACAGCCTCAAGTAGAGGCTGTTTTTGTTAACATCCTTGTCAATACTATTTAATAATTGGTTCATACAAGTGGCAAAACATACAAAATAGTACTACCAATTTAGTCTGTTTTTATTATTGAGAGGATGTTGTTTTTATGGTAAAATTAGTATGTATAAAAATATGGAGGTTTATATTTATGAGAAAAATTTTAGCTTTTCTTATGACTTTTGCAATGGTTACATCAATGCTAACTGTTGCTCCTGCTGTTTCTGCAGCAAAGGCAAAAGCTAAGCCAAGTGGTGCAGTTCCAACTTCTGCAAGTGACTTCACTTGGGACAACGCATCTGTTTATTTCCTACTTACTGACCGTTTCTATAACGGCAACACAAGTAATGACCACAGTTATAACAGAGGTCTTGAACAGGACGGAACTGTTACAACAAAAATGAAAAGTGACGCAGCATCCTTCCAGGGTGGTGACTTTGCAGGTATTACAAAGAAGATAAATGAGGGTTACTTCACAGATTTAGGTGTAAATGCCCTTTGGATTTCTGCTCCTTATGAGCAGATTCAGGGTTATTCCTGTGCTGGTAACGGTAAGGGTTCTTTCCCTCACTATTCCTACCACGGTTACTATGCAGGTGACTACTCAAACTTTGACCAGAACTTTGGTACTGCTGAAGAATTCCAAACAATGGTTGACACAGCCCACTCAAAGGGCATCAGAGTTGTCCTTGACATTGTTATGAATCACCCAGGCTATAACACAATGTATGATATGAATAAGTTTGGCTTTGGCGAACTTGAATCTGGTTGGGAGAAAGAATACTACTCCTTTGCAGGTAACAATGATACATATCACAAGTACATCTATTATGCTAACTACAAAAGTGAGGCTCACAAGGAACAGCTCATAAAGGCTTGGAGCAACTGGTGGGGTGTCGATTGGCTAAGAGCAGGACTTATGGGCTACGATAACTTTGGCTCTGGTGACATTCTTGGTTCTGCTGGTGGTGAACTCCCTGACTTTAAGACAGAAAATCCTAATGAGGTTGAGCTTCCAACATTCCTAAAGACAAAGTGGACTGAGGAAGGCACATACGAAACAAAAATGGCAGAAATGAACAGGTGGTTCTCTGACAATGGCAAGAAGAAAACTGTTAGAAACTACCTCTGCTATTGGTTAAGCAGATTTGTTGAGGATTACGGTGTTGACGGCTTCCGTTGTGACACAGCAAAGCACGTTGAACTTGAATCTTGGGCTGCCCTAAAGGACACTTGTTCAGAGGCTCTGAATAATTGGAGAAAGAACAATCCTACAAAGCCAGCTGCTGATTGGGACGAAAACTTCTGGATGACAGGTGAGGTTTACGGTAAGACACTTTCAAATGCAAGTGACCCATATTTTGCAGAGGGTAAGTTTGACTCAACAATCAACTTTGCATTTTCCGGCACAGGCTTGCCATCAACAATGAACATCAATACAAAGTATAACGATTACGCAAAGAATATTAACACAAGCGATAACTACAATGTTCTCACATACATTTCTTCTCACGATACATCACTCTTTGGTCGTGACAGAAACGCCCTCACTCACAATGCAGAAAAGTTAAAGTATCAGGGTTCTGCTCTACAGCTATTACCTGGTGCAATTCAGATTTTCTACGGTGACGAAAGTGGTAGAGAATATGTTAAGGGTCCAAATTCAGGTGTTACAAATATTATCCGTAGTGGTAACCACGATGTTCGTTCCTTTATGAATTGGGACTCAATGGATAATGATGTATTAGAGCATTGGCAGAAGGTTGGTCAGTTCAGAAACAAGCATATTTCTGTTGGTGCGGGTACACATAAGACCCTCACAACTAACTCAGGTGCTGCATTCATCAGAGAATATAATAAGAATGGTGTAAATGACAAGGTTCTCTGTGTAATTGGTGCAGAGCCAAATACAAAGGTAGAGGTTACACTTGATAGCACTGACTTCCCGGACGGTACTGTAATTACAAATGACTATGATGGTACAACTGGTGTTGTATATAACGGCAAGGTTAAGTTTAGTGTTGGTGCAAACGGCACAGTTCTTGGCTATGAAACAGGCAAGACTGATGTTTACCCTGTTGAAAGCATTACCCTTGATACAACAACTCTAAATCTTGAAAATGGCAATACAGCAACTCTTGTTGCAACAGTTACTCCAGAAAACGCAACTGATACAGAGGTGAAGTGGAGCTCTGACAACGAAAGTGTTGCAACTGTTGACGAAAATGGTGTTGTAACAGCAGTTGGCTATGGTACAGCTACAATTAAGGCTGTTTGTGACGGTAAGGAAGCAGTATGCACAGTTACTGTTAAAAAGCCTGTATCATCAGTTAAGCTAAATTTCACAAGCAGAACACTTAATATCAATCAAAGCCTACAGCTAAAGGCTACAGTTGACCCAACAGATGCATCAGAAAAAACTGTTAATTGGGAATCCTCTAACACAAAGGTTGCAACTGTTGATAAAAATGGTTTGGTAAAGGCAATAAGCAAGGGTACAGCTACAATTAAGGCAAGCTGTGACGGTAAGGAAGCAGTATGCAAAATTACTGTTAAAAAGCCTGTATCATCTGTAAAACTGAACTATACTAAAAAGACAATGTACACAAGACAGTCAGTTCAGCTAAGGGCAACAGTTTATCCAACAGATGCCTCAAACAGAGCTGTAGTATGGAGCTCTTCTAATCCAAAGGTTGCCACAGTTTCCTCAACTGGTAAGGTTACAACAAAGGCAAGAGGTACAGCTGTTATTACTGCAAAGGCAAGGGATAACGGTAAGTATGCAAGATGCACAATTACTGTTAAGCAGAAGGTTACAAGCGTTAAGCTTTCAGCAAGGTCTAAGGTAGTTAAGGTTAACAAGAGATTTGCCATTAAGGCAACTGCATATCCAAGCAATGCAAACCTTAAGAATGTTAAGTGGTCAGTAAGCAGAAACGGTGTTGTTAAGCTTTCATCAACTTCATCTGCATCAGGTAGAAGTATCTATGTAACAGGTAGAAAAGCTGGTACAATCACCCTGAAGGCAACAGCAGTTGACGGTAGCAGAAAGTATGCTACTTGCAAGGTTGTTGTTAGAAGATAAAAAATAAATAAGGCACACAGAAATGTGTGCCTAAAAGAGAAAACAGGCTGTTTTTACAGCCTGTTTTGTTATGTAAAATTATTCAAAAGAAATTCTTTCTTCAATATAAGGAATAAGGTCCTCAACCTTCATTTCAATCTGTTCCATTGTATCTCTATCACGGAGAGTAACAATGTTTTCTTCAACAGTCTTTTCGTCAACAGAAATCTGCCAAGGAGTACCAATGGCATCTGCTCGTCTGTATCTCTTACCAATAGAGCCTGACTCATCATAGCTTGTCATAAAGTGCTTTTTGCACATAGCCATAATTTCCTTAGCCTTTTCACCGTGGAACTTCTTCTTAATAGGGCAGATGTTCAGCTTGATAGGTGCAAGGGATGGAGCAATTTTTAGTAGCTCTCTTGTATCGCCGTTTTCAAGCTCCTCAATTCTGTATGCCTCAAAAAGAACAGCAAGAGTAATTCTGTCAAGACCATAGGTTGATTCAACAATATAAGGAGTGAATTTCTCACCTGTTGTCTGGTCACAATATTCCTGCTTTTTGCCTGAATATTCAGAATGTCTTGTAAGGTCAAAGTCGGTTCTGTTGTGAGTACCGTTAATTTCGCCCCAGCCAAATGGGAACAGATATTCAATATCGCAGGCAGCCTTTGCATAGTGAGCCAGCTTTTCGTGGTCGTGGTAACGGAGCTTTTCACTTGGCAGACCTAACATATTAAAGAACTCAATTCCATAGTTCTTAAAGTAATCATAAAGTGCCTCGTCATCACCCTGCTTACAGAATGTCTGGAATTCCATCTGCTCAAATTCAATGGTTCTAAAGGTGAAGTTACCAGGTGTAATTTCATTTCTAAAAGCCTTACCAATCTGACCGATTGAGAAAGGTAGCTTAGTTCTTGTTGTTCTTAGAACATTCTGGAAGTTTACATATTCACCCTGAGCATTTTCAGGACGAAGATAAACAGTGTTTGAACTGTCATTTGTAACACCACGCTGAGTAGCAAACATAAGATTGAACTGACGAATATCAGTGAAGTTTGATTTGCCACATTTTGGACAAGGAACATTATGCTCTCTAATGTAGTTAAGCATTTCTTCCTGTGTCATTCCGTCTGCGTGAGCATTTTCATCAAAATCATCAATCAGATTGTCTGCTCTGTGGCGAGTTTTACATTCCTTACAGTCGAGAAGTGGGTCAGAAAAGCTCTGAACATGGCCACTTGCCTCCCAAACTCTTGGGTTCATAAGGATGTCAGCGTCAACCTCGTATGCGTTGTCCCTTTTCTGAATGAAGAAATATCTCCAAGCATCCTTAATTGTGTTTTTTAGTCTTGAACCAAGTGGGCCGTAGTCCCAAGTGTTGGCAAGACCACCGTAGATTTCACTACCCTGAAAAATAAAGCCATAATTGTTGCAATAATCAACAAGCTCTTTCATTCCAATGCTTTTTTCTTTGTTTTCCATTGTGAGCCTCCATTTTTTAAATGCTTACCTTTTAATAGTACTATTAAAGGGGATTTATGTCAAGATTTTTTAGTCCACATTTTGGCTACAACAAGGAATATTTGGTAAATTTTTACAGTCGATACAGGATAAATCACCACAATATGTTAACATATTGTTAAAATTTGTTTTTTAACCATATTTTATTTGAAAAATTATACATATTATTATATAATAATACTAATGGTAAAATTATACTATTATGTACGGATTTTACTAATTAAAAAGGAGGAATTTTTATGAAAACTCGTAAAAGTGTTCTCAGCATTTTAATTAGCTTTATGCTGGTTTTGTCAATGGTTATTCCAACTATTCCAATGGCAAGTGCTGCAGACACAAACACACAGGCTTCCGGTGGAGTTGTTGGCATCTATGGTGATGTTAACCTTGACGGAAAAGTAAGTATTGCGGATGTTACATTTTTGCAGAAATGTCTTGCAGGCTATAACGGTTGCGCTCTTAATGATGTGCAGAAAATTTTAGCCGATGTAGATCAGAGTGGCAGTGTTGACATCAAAGATGCTTCAATTATTCAGAAGTACAGCATCGGTATTATTAAGGGTGTTGTTGGTCAGGATTACACAGTTGAAGATCCAACTACATCAACTACAGAAACAACAACAGTAGAAGAAACTACTACTTCAAGTGAAGAAGAAACAACTTCAACAGTAGAGGAAACTACTACAACTGAAGAAGAAACTACAACAACAGTTGAGGAAACAACAACTTCAAGTGTTGAGGAAACTACTTCATCAGTAGAAGAAACAACTTCAAGTGTAGAAGAAACTACTACAACAGAAGAGGAAACAACTTCAACAACTCCTGTTTATGACACAAGAACAATCTATGTTGATGTTGAGGCAATTCAGACAGATAACTGTAGATATGCAGCATACTGCTACAACCTTGTAGGTGGTACAGATTGGTTTGATCTTGACCTTGTTTCAGGTAATATTTACAGCTTTGAAATGCCTGTAAACTTCACAAATGTTATCTTCACAAGAATGCCTGTTGATGCTGAAAACGATTTTGATAATGCATACAACAAGACAGATGACCTTGATGTACAGGAAGATAAGGACCTCTTTAGATTCACTGGCTGGGGCGCAGGCTTTGGCGCACCAATGGAAGGTGAATGGGATGTTTACGGCGAAGAAACATCTACATCAGCAGAGGAAACAACTACAAGCGAAGAAGAAACAACTTCATCAGTTGAGGAAACAACATCTTCAAGTGAAGAAGAAACTTCAACAACAGCTGTTGAAACAACAAGAAAAATTTACTTTAAGAATGTAAACAACTGGAGTAATGTTAGAGTTCTTGCATACTATATGGACGGCGAAACTAAGGTTGAGCTTCCACTTGAAAACGAAATTGGTAATCCAATGACTTTACTTGGAAAGACTGATGACGGCAAGGACGAGTATTATTATGACCTACCTGTTGAATACACAACAGTACAGTTTGTTTCAAACTCTGGTAAGTCAAGAACAGTTGAAATCACTCTAACAGATGAGTTTGACGGCTACTATTCAACACAGAATAACAATGGTAGTGCTGATGAACCTGTAAAGGGCTATAAGCACGGCGCAATAGAAACAACAGCTACAACAGCTGAAACAACAACTCAGATAGTTACAGATGGTAAGGTTATTACCCTTAAGGACGGAACTAATGAGAAATGGTTAGCTAATGCAGGTGCTGAATTTGTAGTAGTTGACCAGGCAACAGGCGAAAGCTACAAGATGCAGGGTGGTTCAGGTACTTGGACAGTAACACTTCCTTATTCTGTAATGGATATTAAATTCAACAGAAATAAGCCAGGTACAACAACTACTTGGAACTCTTGGGAAACAACTATTGCTGGTGATACATTCACAGCAACAGGTAACAATGCAGGTACTTGGAGTGGAGTAGTTGCTACAACAGTAGAGGAAACTACTTCAAGCGAAGAAACAACTACAACAGTTGAAGAAGAAACAACTACAACAGTAGAAGGAACTACTTCATCAGTTGAAGAAACTACAACTACTGAAGAAGAAACAACAACTTCAACAGCTCCTACTGAAAAGGAATACAGCATTATCGGCTGGATTAACGGTGCTGATTGTGGAACAAGCAGTGACTGGGAAAGCACAGGCTATGCTTTTGT
>JBGUUL010000042.1:0-4229 GCA_045133515.1 Ruminococcus sp. | reverse complement strand
AGTGGATAACCACCTAGCTGTTGCATACCAACCTCAAATGATACTCTTGTACGAGTAGATGCCTTTTGGAAAATCATACCTAGTGTTTTTCCCTCAAGGTGCTTATGTGGTATACCGTGCTTCTGCTCATACTTTAGTTGATCAGCAAGATTAAGCATCTCAATAATTTCTTTACCACTGTAATCAAGTAGCTTTAAAAAATGTTTCATCTTATTTTCTCCTTATTTTATATTATTTCGTAATTAATACCTTTATCTGTACAGTAATTGACTACTACACTATTATCAGGTGTATAAATAACAGCCTTATTATTTGACAATTTAAAATCCTCTGCTATTTCTGTAATTGTAGCAGGAAGATAAAGCCTTTTTAGGTTATTAGCACCCTCAACAATATTTTCAAGCCTTGTTACACCTTCATTTATAGAAAGTTTTTTAAGCCTTGTATTATTTGCAAAAGCCATAGGCTCTATAGTAACAACTGTATCAGGCAATACTACCTCTTCAACAGCTGTGCCCATAAAGGAGGCTGAGCCTACTATTGTAAGACTACTCGGAAAGTTAATTTCTTCAAGTGAACTGCAACCTCTAAAGGCTAGTTTGTCGATATGCTCAATTGTATCAGGAAGAATAATTTTCTCTACCGTACTGTTACCGGCAAAGGCTCCCTCAGCTATACCCTTTATTTCTTTATCCTCGGGATTTTCTATAACAAGCTCATTCTTACTGTTTGATACACTTATTTTACACAGAGTTAATACTGTTTCTCCGTTTTCATCTGTTTCCAGCTCTATAGGATTTTGCTCCTCAATAGCTATTTCTTTATTTTTGTCATTGCCACAGGCAACGGTGCCAAACATCAATACAACTGCCATTATTACTGCAATGATTTGATTTATACCTTTTCTCATATTTTACTTTTAAATACAACTAGCAAAAATTTCTAAGCCCTTGTCTATTTCTTCCATAGAGATATTCAAAGGTGGTAAGAAACGAATTAGTGTTTTTGCAGTAAGTACAAGCAAGCCATTTTCTGCACATTTAACAGCTACCTCTTTTGCGTTGTCCTTTTCAAGTACAATGCCTAGCATCATACCCATACCACGCACCTCTGAAACACCATTGATTGTACTTAGCTTAGACTTAATATACTCACCCTTTTGTACAACCTCGTTTAGAAATTCGCTGTTAGCTACTCTGTTTACAACCTCTAAGGCTCCTGCACAGGCTATTGGATTACCACCGTATGTAGTGCCGTGTGTACCTGCTGACATAACCTCTGCAAGCTTTTCAGTACAAAGGCAAGCACCCATAGGCAAGCCACCACCAAGACCCTTTGCAGATGAGATAATATCGGGCTGAATACCAAACTGCTCGTAGCAATAGAAAGAGCCTGTTCTGCCCACACCTGTCTGAACCTCGTCTACAATTAGCAATAAATCATTCTGCTGGCAATAATTATAAAGCTCCTCTACAAATGATTTTTCAAGAGGATTTACACCACCCTCGCCCTGTACAAGCTCAATCATAATTGCACAGGTATTGCTGTTTACCTTATCCTTAACGCTTTGCATATCGTTAGCCTTTGCAAAGCTGAAGCCCTCTGTAAATGGGAAGAAATAGTTATGAAAAACATCCTGACCAGTTGCAGACAGAGTTGTAATTGTTCTGCCGTGGAATGAATTTTCAAGCGTTACAATTCCTGTTCTCTCTTTGCCATACTTTTCAAAGCTGTATTTTCTTGCAAGCTTTATTGCACATTCGTTAGCCTCTGCACCACTGTTGCAGAAGAACACCTTACTAAAGCCTGAAATATCGCAAAGCTTTTTTGCAAGCTCTGTTTGTAGTGGACTATAATATAAATTTGAAATATGCTGTAATGTACCAGCCTGATTAGCAACAGCCTTTGTCCAGCCATCATCACAATAGCCCAAGCAATTAACGCCTATTCCACTTGTAAAATCTATATACTCCTTACCACTTTCGTCCCAAGCCTTTGCACCCTTACCCTTTACAATGGCAACATTAAAACGTCCGTAGGTTTGCATTATATTTTTACTATCATCATCTTTTATCTGCTGTAGTGTCATAATCTCACTCCTTTATAATTACTTTTTTCTCATATGAGTACACAAAAATATCATCACGCTTTTCAAAGCCTAAGTTGCTCCAAAAGCCTTGTCCTGCGTTATTGTCACAATATGTAAAAATATGGGTTTTAACAATACCCTCTTTAGCAAGGCTTTCGATAGCCTTTTCAGCCATAGCCTTTGCAATACCCTTACGTCTATACTCAGGCATTACAGCCATATGGTGAATAAAGCCTCGTCTGCCGTCGTGCCCAGCCAGTACTGTACCTACTATTTTATTGTCACAAACTGCAACCTGACTTAAACCCTCGTTTCGCTTTAGATAACGCTCTATTTCGTCTCTATCATCTGCCTTTGATAAGGCTCTTTTGGTTGTAATCTGCCACATTGCAAAAATTTCGTTGTAATCTTCTATTGTCATAGGCTTAATCTGTACCGACATAATGCACCTCACAATTTTAATTTATTTTTATAAAGTATTAATACTAAGCTTTGATTAAATGGTAGACAAATTGGAATTTGTTAATTAATCCTTAATAAGTTTTTCAGCAATGATAGTAGCTGACTCAACCATACTAGGGCAAAACTCAACAAAAAGGTTATTATCCAGTGCGTATTGTCTTCCCTGTGGAGTTGATATATCGCAACCTAAAAGTTCCTTACACATATATGAGCCATTTTCTTTTTTGAATAATTCAAGAAATTCCTCTGTAATATCATTAGTCTTTTGTTTACTTTGAAAATCTGATGCATCTGAATGACCGTATTTTAAACCCAAAGCCATTAAAGCACCTGTACAAGCACCACATACTTCACCTTTACGCATACCACTACCAAAACAGCCTCCTATCTTTAAGGCTTGTTCCTCGCTTAAGCCAAGCTCATGAGCAAAAGCCACAAACACTGCCTGTGCACAATTAAACTTCTGCGAAAAATATTGTTTTGATAATTCTGTATGTTTCATAATATTTTTCCTCTCTTATAAATTGGAATTAGTTAATTACAATGGTAGACGATTTCCTTGCCACGCAGTTGGACATATTCTATCTCTTGACGAACAAAGTCACCAATATATCCACCGATATTCAGAACAAAAATGCCATCGCTGATGTATTTTTTGATAATGAGCAATTTCAAGTACCTGCAAATCCTCCATTG
This sequence comes from Ruminococcus sp., assembly GCA_045133515.1. Lineage (GTDB taxonomy): Bacteria > Bacillota > Clostridia > Oscillospirales > Acutalibacteraceae > Ruminococcoides. The sequence goes on along the minus strand of JBGUUL010000042.1, from coordinate 982 downwards.
TTGGCTCATTGCCAGCCACAGTATAAATACATTGCAGAATATTATACCCCTTTGTGGTTCAATATAATATACGGTTTCGTGCATTTCCTTCTCAAATCGCATACTGCCACAATCCAAACAGAGTTTAAATTAATAAAACATTGTACCAATACCCTCGTCAGAGAATAGCTCGATAAGAATTGAATGTTCTATTCTACCGTCTATAATATGGGCACGCTTTACACCACGTCTTACTGCTTCTACACAGCAATCAATCTTAGGTATCATACCACCACTGATAATGCCTTCTTTTTTAAGCATTGGAACTTCACTTACATTTACAACTGGAATAAGTGTATCCTCGTTGTCCTTATCTCTTAGTAATCCACGAATATCTGTCATAAGAATTAGCTTACAAGCACCAAGCTGTGCAGCAATTCTTGCAGCTGCTACATCAGCGTTTATATTATAAACATTTCCGTCATAGCCACCTGCTATTGTTGAAATAATAGGCACATATCCATTAGAAATAGCGTCGTTGATAACCTCAGGGTTTACCTCTCTTATCTCGCCTACATAACCAAGGTCTTCTGCTGTTGCCAGCTTGTCAGCCATTAACATTCTGTCATCTAAGCCACACAAGCCCAGAGCCTTACCACCGTGGTTGCTAAGATTCTGAACAAGACTTTTATTTACCTTACCAGCAAGCACCATTTGAACAATATCCATTGTTTCACGGTCTGTAACTCTCATACCGTTTATAAACTTGCTTTCTTTACCTGTTTTATTAAGCATTTGGCTTATTTCTGGGCCACCACCATGTACAAGCACAACATTTACACCAACTAAATGCATAAGTACTATATCACTCATAACAGCACTTTTAAGCTCAGGGCTAATCATAGCATTACCACCGTATTTTACTACTACGGTTTGCCCTGAATACTTTTGAATATATGGCATAGCCTGCACAAGCACATGTGCTCTATCTTCATTAGAAACT
>JBGUUL010000041.1:0-10882 GCA_045133515.1 Ruminococcus sp. | reverse complement strand
TACTTCCAAAGCTTCATCATTATTTTTTTCTTTTATCTTCATACCATATCTCTTTTCTGTACAATTATATTACACAAATACTATTTATTTGTTTTCAAAGGATTATATCACAAATTGTAGAAAACTGCAATAAATAGGGGTAGGGGAAAGTAAAAAACTATGCTCTGAAATTGTAACCACATTTAGGACATCTTTTGTTAATTGCCATTTTTTATCTCTCTTTCATATTTTTATATGTTATACTAAAACAGAGTGTCCCGTAGAACACTCTGTTGCTGGTAAAAAACAAGGTATTCAAAAGAATACCTTGTTTTATTATGGTCGAGGCGACAATGTTTGTGCTTTCCTTACTGCCAACCTTGCTTGATAGTAACTTGTTTAAAGGATAGCATCATCAACGCTCTCCCTAAAAATGCTCCACCGGAGCATTTTCTTAACGGTCGCCTTCAAGTCTTGTCGCCTCTGTTGCTTGTTTATATTTTTTGGTCGAGGCGACAAGACTTGAACTTGCGGCCTCTGCGTCCCGAACGCAGCGCTCTACCAAACTGAGCTACGCCTCGAAAAATAAAAATAGCCTCACAGTTTCCTGTGAGGCGTTGGCTGCGGAAATAGGATTCGAACCCATACAAACAGAGTCAGAGTCTGCTGTGCTACCCTTACACAATTCCGCATCAGCGAACAATAGTTATTATATACCATTCAGAAAAAAAGTCAATACCTTTTTTAAAATTTTTTAAAAATTTTTTATCCATAACAATAAAAAGCCTCAAACTGATTATATTAAATTATGTAATCATTTTGTATTCCTTTTGTAGTTGACTTTTCTTTTGACAAAAACTATAATAGCTTTATTATGAAATAGGAGGAATTATTATGAAAAAGGTAATAGCACTTACATTTTCTGTATTATTTATGCTCTTTACATTTGTTGGATGTGGTTCTGATAACAAGAATACAGAAATCGAATTATCAAAGATTTTGGCTGATGTAAATGATAACGGTGGTCTTTCTTCAATGAAAACAATAACAAACGCAACTGACCTGCAAAAGCAGTTCGATATTGACCCAGAGGCAGTTTCTGACTTTATTGCAGAGGTTAGTGACGGTGGGGAGTTCCCAACAACAGTTGCTGTTATTAAGGCTAATGATGAGGATGCTTTACAGTCAATCAACGATAAACTTAAGACTTACCTCGACGACAAGCTAAATAATGCACAGTCCTATAATCAAGAACAGGTTGCTACTATTAAGGAATGTTCTGTTCAGGAAAATGGACTATATTCAATGCTTGTTATTGCTGAAAATCATAGTGATATTGAAAAAATCATTACAGGTTATTTCAACTAATTATTCAGTAGATTTATTTTGAGATTAAGTCACAGCATTTTTGTGTTGTGACTTTTCTTCTTTTGTGTTATAATCAATTTAAAATTTATAGAATGATAAGATAGGGAATTATTATGAGCTTAACAGAACTACAAAAAGAATATTCTTTTATGAATGATATGCAACAAAAGGCTGTGTTCCACACAGAGGGAGCTGTGCTTATTCTTGCCGGTGCAGGAAGTGGAAAGACAACTGTACTTGTAAATAGAATTAGTTATATTCTAAAAATGGGACTGTGCAGACCTTGGCAAATTCTTGCGATTACCTTTACAAACAAGGCAGCAGGTGAGTTAAAGGAAAGAATATGCAGTGCAGTTCCAGAGGGTGGAGATGACATTTGGGCAGCTACCTTCCATAGCACCTGTTCAAGAATACTTCGTAGATATGGTGACAGAATTGGTTACACAAGTCACTTTACAGTATATGATTCTGATGACCAAAAAAGACTTGTAAAGGATATTTTAAAACAGCTTAATATTGACGAAAAGTTTTTGCCTGTAAAGACTATTCTAAATGAAATAAGCCACGCAAAGGACAAAATGCAAACTCCTGAAATTTATAAGGAAAAAGCAGGTTACGATAGCAGACTTGTTTCTATTGCAAAGGTGTATGAGCTGTATGCAGAGCGACTAAAGTCCTCTGATGCTATGGACTTTGATGACCTATTACTTAATACAGTTACCCTCTTTAAAAAGTGTCCAGATGTTCTTGATTATTACCAAAACTTGTTTAAATATATAATGGTGGATGAGTACCAGGATACAAATAAGGTTCAGTATGAATTTGTAAAGATGCTTGCAGAGAAGTCAGGTAACATCTGTGTTGTTGGTGATGATGACCAGAGTATTTATAAATTCCGTGGTGCTACCATTGAGAATATTCTATCCTTTGAAAATAACTTTCCTGGGGCAGAGGTTATCCGTCTTGAACAAAACTATAGAAGTACTCAAACAATCCTTGATGCTGCCAACGAGGTTATTAAGAATAACACAGCAAGAAAGGGCAAAACCCTTTGGACGGAGAATGGCAAAGGTGAGCAAATAACATTTTATACTGCTTTTTCTGAAAGAAATGAAGCAATGTTTATTGCAGATACAATTCTTGAAGGTATCAAAAATGGCAGAAAATTCTCTGACTATGCAATACTTTACAGAATGAACGCTCAGTCCAATGCCATTGAACAGGCACTTTCAAGGTCTGGTATATCCCATAGAATTATTGGTGGCCACAGGTTCTATGACAGAGAAGAAATAAGGGATATGGTGGCTTATCTCCACATTATCAATAACCCTCACGATGATATTCGTTTAAAGAGAATTATCAATAAACCTAAAAGAGCAATCGGTGCTACTACTGTGGAAAAGGCCTCAAACATAGCCTCAAATCTCGGTGAAAGTGTTTATAATATTATAAAGGATGCAGACAGCTACCCTGACCTTTCCAGAGCATCAAAAAAGCTAAAGGAGTTTGTCGCTCTTATTGACGGGTTTATTGATGCAGTGAACAGTAATATGTATAGCCTTGCTGAACTTTATGACCTTATACTTGAGCATACTGATTATGAAAGATATATCCGTACTGAAAAGGATAAGCCTGATGAAAGAATTGAAAATATTGAGGAACTTCGTTCAAATATTATCAACTTCCAACAGGAATATGGTGACGAGGCAGACCTTGACACCTTCCTTGAGGAAATTTCACTACAAACTGATATTGATAACTATGATTCCGAGTCGGATTCAGTGGTTATGATGACCCTACATAGTGCAAAGGGACTTGAATTCCCTGTGGTGTTCATTCCCGGAATGGAGGAGGGAATTTTCCCTTCAAATATGACAATGATGAACCCAGAGGAAATGGACGAGGAAAGACGACTTGCCTATGTTGGAATTACAAGAGCGAAAGAAAAGTTGTACCTTGTAAGGGCGTTGGATAGAATGTTGTTTGGTTCAACCCAGCATAACCGTCCATCAAGATTTACAGAGGAAATTCCTGAAAACCTCATTAAGAAAGAGGGTAGAGAACGCACTGAAAAAGTGAGTGAGGAATTCCTGAATAACGGCAGACCTAAGAAAAGCTATGGAGCATTTAAAAATACTGCTCCAAGAACAGCACCAAGTAGTGTAACCTATGCAGTAGGTGATACTGTGTTACATAAGGCATTTGGCAAGGGTACTATTATTAAGGCTGATAAAATGGGCAACGACCAAATGCTACAGATTTCCTTTGAGAATGGCGCAACCAAAACCTTAATGGCTAACTTCTCAAAAATGGAAAAGCTGTAAAAGCGAAATTCCCAATTATTGTAGTGTCAAAAAATAAAAACCTCCATAAGATATAGTGTTACACCGTCAATGACGGAAACAAAAGTTTCACTATTTATGGAGGTTTTACTTATGTCTGAAAATCCATTCAGCGAAGTGAATACACCTTGCCCAAAACCCAAGGAGTCAATCTGCATCGACGCACAGAGGATATACGATAGTTGTGGGGATAAGGATTGCATAAGAGATTTAAGGGTGTATTTTACTGAGCAAAGTCAATCGGTTATTGACGGTGCAGTATCCGTCAGAATAAAAAATGCAGATGTAATAACTGTATATTCAACACTTGAGCAAGTGCCGTTCCACAGGGGCTTTTACTCTGTTGATATGACCTTCTTCTTCGATATTGCCATTGAGGCATTTATGTCGCCAGGTAGCTGTCCTGTCACAGTAAACGGTCTTGCAATTCACAACAAAAAGGTTATTCTGTATGGTAGCGAGGGTAGCGTCAAAACCTTTACAAGTGAGTACAGCTATGATGAATGTGAGTGTACTCAACTTCAACCTTGCAAAAATCTTCCAAAAGCTATTGTTCAGGTTGCAACACCACTTGCTTTATCGGCTAAGCTATGCGAAAGCAGATGCCCTTGCACCTTGCCTTGCAGAATACCAGAGGTTATCAGCAGACGCTTTGGTGGGGAATTCTTCCAACACGGAAGTATGTGTGTTCTTGCAACAATCGGTATTTTTACCATTGTTCAAATTGAGAGAAATGTACAGATGCTTATTCCTGCATATGATTTTTGCGTTCCCGAAAAGGAATGTGTAACCACCTCTGATAATCCTTGCGATATGTTCAATAGACTTGAGTTCCCTAAAAATGAGTTCTTCCCTCCTAATGTATGTGACTTAGGAGGAGAGGAAGGCTCTTGTGAATGCAAAGAGCCTAAACCAAAAAGCTGACAACAAAAATTGCCACTCCTGTAGGGGTGGCATTTGCTATTGTACATATTTTGTTACCAGTTTAGAAGTTTATCGCCTTTAACAAGGTAGGCTTCCTCAGAAATTTCAGCAAGTGGACTATCGCTGTAGCTGTCGCTATAAAACTTCTCTATTTTTCCATCAGGGAATTTTTCATAAAACCTTCTAACCTTTTCCTTGCCGTGGCAGTTGATGCCATCATAAATTCCTGTGTGACAGTCAACCTTTGATGCCATCATATTTTTTATGCCAATTTCCTTGCATATAGGCTCAAGAAGAAATTCAGGAGAAGCAGAGATGATAACATCATCTTCCTTTTGAATGTCGTAGTACCAAGGTTTCATATTGAGCTTGTGACTTTCCCAAAAGTCATACAAGTCCTTTTCAATATCCACATATCTTAAAAAGCGATACATAACCTGTTTAAAGTCTGTTTTTGTACCCCTTTTAAATATGTAGAACCTTGCAAATGCAGAAATTAGAGCAGGAAAGGTTTTTATAATTCCCTTGTGCCTTTTAAGGCAAAAAATATAAAAATCTCTTGTGGAGTCACCATTATATATGGTTTTGTCAAAATCATATGCGTTCATATTTACCTCTTTTAGGTTGATTTATCAATCTGAATTACTTTTGTTGTTATATTGTCTTGAAAGGCAATGTCGTGTTCCACAAAAACCATAGTGGGTTGATATTCAAGTAATAATTCCTCAATTTGTATCCTTGATATTATATCAATATAATTTAATGGTTCATCCCAAACAAACAAATGAGCCTTTTCACATAGACTTCTTGCTATTAGAGTTTTTTTCTTTTGTCCGGCACTTAAATTCTCTATCTTCTTTTCTAACTGCGTTCTTTCAAAGCCCAGCTTTCTAAGAATGGACTTAAACAAACTTTCCTCAATGCCACATTTCTCTGCATATTCACTTAGAGAACCTTTTAAATAATCGGTTTCTTGAGAAACATAAGATATTTTTAAATTACTTCCGATTTCTAAGATACCGGAATACTGTATGTTTTCTCCACAAATCAGTTTAAGTAATGTTGACTTACCACTTCCGTTTTTACCTTTTAATAAAACTCTGTCCCCTTGATTTATTTGAAACGAAATATCGCAGGAAACAGGTTTGTCATCGTAATAAAGAGAAAGTCCCACTGCATTGACTAAGGTGTTTTTGGGGAATGGAATACTGGAAATTTTTAAGGAGTCTGATTCTTCGATGTTTTTTAACAGTTTGGATTTCTGACTTAATGCATTGGATATTCTGTTTTCTTGATTTTTGGCTCGTTTCATCATTTTGGCAGATTTGTGCCCTACAAAGCCACGGTCGATTTTTGAGCCGGAATTATTAGTTCCTTTTTTGCTTTTTTCAACTTTGTCAGACCAATTTGAGATTTGCCTTGCCGATTGCTTAAGCTTTGTTATTTCTTTTTGAAGTTTTATACTTTGACTTAATTCAAATTCATCTTGTAGCTTTTTGTTGTGCCACCAGGTTGAAAAATTACCCTGTTGAATTTCTATATTATTCCTGTTTATAGCTATAATATGATCAACACAACTGTCAAGCAACATTCTGTCGTGGGAAACAAGAATAAATCCCTTTTTGTTTTTTAAGTACTCTCCAACTATTCTTCTTGCGTCTGCATCTAAATAGGTTGTTGGTTCATCTATAAGTAGAAAATGGTTAGGAGTCAGGAATAGAGAAGCCAAAAGAACCTTCGTTCTTTCTCCATTTGATAGTGTGTTAAAGGGTCTGTAAAGTGTTTCTGCGTCCACATCAAGGAGAGATGCCTCTTTAATGAATTCCCAATCCTCAGCAAATGGACAAATGCTTTTCATAATTTCAATGCCGTATTTTGACATATCATCAACCTGGTATGGAAAATATTCCATAGTAACATCACTTTTAATATTTCCACTGTAGGAATATTTTCCTAAAAGAAGATTAAGAAAGGTTGTTTTACCTCTGCCGTTTCTTCCTGTAAAACCCAATTTCCAATTTGTATCAATTTGAAAAGAAACATTTTCAAATATGTTGTCATAACTTCCTTCATAACCGAAAGTTAGATTTGTTACACTTATTAAAGACATATATAAATTCTTCCTTTGTCATTATATTATTGAAATTAGCAAAGTGGGAATAAATATTAGTTTAATTATACTCTATGCAAAAACAATATTTCCGAACTTTGCATAGAGTAAATCATGTATAATCTCTGTTTCCTTATTCAATATCATCATTCCTAAATATATATTTTTGTTAATTATATCACACCTCACCAAAGTTGTCTATATACAAAATCAACCCCTATTTATAAACAAAACCATTAAATGGTAATTATTAGAAAATAGAATATTTTTGTTGTAAGTTGTCAAGAGTTATGTTATAATGATAATGACTATAATTATGTATTTGAGGTGAGTGGCTTGTTCGGATATGTTACAATTCTAAAGGATGAGCTACTTGTTAAGGAGTTTAACCAGTACAAGTCTATATATTGTGGATTATGCAGAAAACTTGGCAAGGAATATGGCTTTTTGTCAAGGTTCATATTGTCATATGACTGCACCTTTTATGCACTTCTTATGCTGGACCTAAAGGGTGTTTGCCCAGGGTACGAAAAGAAGATGTGCAGGTGCAATCCTTTGAAGAAATGCACTTACATAAAAAATGGAGATGATGCTTTGTCAAAGGCATCTGCTCTTTCTGTAGTTAGTGTTTATTTCAAAATTATTGATGATATTTCTGACAAGAAGGGTTTTAAAAGACTTGTATATAAGGCGATAAAACCCATTGTTGGTAGGTGGAGCAAAAAGGCAAAAGAGAAGTATCCATATATTTATGAGGCAGTAAGGGAGATGTCTGAAAATCAGTTTAAAGCTGAAAATAACCCTGAATGTCATCTTGATATGGCTGCTGAACCTACTGCAAAAATGCTCAGTAAAGTTCTTTCTGTTGAGGGTGAAAATGAGAGTGACAAGTTGATTCTGTCAAACCTGGGTTATCACCTTGGTAGGTGGATTTACCTTATGGATGCAGTTGATGACTTTGAAGAGGATATTAAGAACAATAATTACAATCCTTTTATTCCGTACAAGGATAAGGAGAATATTAAGGAATATTTTAATCAAGTTCTAAATAACGACTTGGCACAGGCTTATAATTCTTGGAATTTGCTTAGTACCTGGCTGTATAGTGGAATTGTGGATAACATTCTTCTAAAGGGACTTGGAGCAAAACAGAAATCAGTGATTTTTAAGGAGGAAAAAGAGAATGGTGACTAATCCTTACAACGTTCTTGGAGTGTCTGAGAATGCAACAGATGAAGAAGTAAAATCAGCCTACAGGGAGCTTGCTAAAAAGTATCACCCTGATAAGTATGCTGATTCTCCTCTAAAGGATGTAGCTTCTGAAAAAATGAAGGAAATCAACGAAGCTTATGATATGATAGTAAATATGAGGAAGAATCAAGGCTCTGCCGGTGCTGGTGGCAATCAAAACTACAATAGGTATAACGCCGGTAGTCAGGACCCAATTTTCCAAAGGGTGCGTTCCTTAATTATGTCAAATAGTCTTGATGAGGCTGAAAGAATCCTTGACTCTATGAGTGAAGGACAGAAAACTGCTGAATGGTATTTCCTCAAGGGAATGGTTGCATCTCGTAAGGGCTGGAGCGAACAGGCTTTTCAGTATTTTCAAAGGGCAGTTCAGATGAGCCCTGGTAATCCAGAATATAGCGCTGCATACAATAATATGCTACACAATCGTCAGTATGGTGCAGGAGCAGGTTATAATCAGCCAAATCAAGGTGTAGGTTGTAGCTGTTGTGATATTTGCGCAGGTATGATGTGTGCAGATATGTGTTGTAACTGCTGTGGCGGTGGTTGCTAATGAAGAAGAAAAGTTCAGCAGTACAGGTTGCAGTTGGTGGTGCAATATCTGCCCTGGCACTTGTACTTATGATGTTAACTAATATCTTTCCTTTTGGAACATATGCTTTTCCTGTTATTGCAGGAATAATGCTAATTTCAGTTTTTCTTGAATTTGGACTAAGGTGGACAGGACTAATTTATGTTGTAATATCTGTAATGTCAATACTTTTTGTAACAGATAAAGAGGCAGCGCTATTCTTTGTTCTGCTCTTTGGATATTATCCTGTTCTAAAAAGCTATATTGAGAAAATAAGGATAAAGTTAGTTCAGTACATTATTAAGCTGTGTATATTCAATGTAGCAGCAGTAGGAGTGTATTTTCTTCTGCTTTTTGTATTTGGATTGCCAGAGGACGCATTTGTGCTTTTCGGAGTTAACATACCTCTTGTATTTTTACTCCTTGGTAATATTGTTTTTCTGGTTTATGACTATGCAATAAATATTTTAGTTTTTCAGTATATTCAAAAGTATAGAAAAGTTCTTTTTAAGAAATAAATATTTTATAAAATATAAGGGTGGTGATGAGTATGAATTTAAAAGGTGTTGGAAATAAAATTTTATCACTAATATTTATTCTCTCTATATTAGCATCAGTATTGCCTATCTCTACAGCAGGTGCTGTAGAAACCGAACCAACAGAGGCTACTACAGCTGAAACAACGGAAGTTACTACAGAGGCAACAACTGAGGCTGTTACAGAGGCAACAACAGAGGATATAGCAGATGCAACTACAGAGCCTACTTCAGATGCTTTGCAGGAAACAACTACAAGTGAAGTTGGTGTTTCAGTTTCAAAAAAATCAACTGCTCCTGTTTCTGTTGGAGCAACAACAACTACACAACCTGTTTCTGCTTCCTATAGTAATAATTATAAGGTCGTAACCATAAAAGCAACCTCAATGTATAAGGGTGCAGGAACAAAATATGCAGTTGTGAAAAAGCTAAGTAAAGGTACAGCTCTTTATATCACAAACAATAGTTCAGGTAATTGGATTAAAGTTAAGGATGGTAAGGGTACAGCAGGTTATGTTTTTACAAAGCATATTAACAAGGTGACAGGTTCAAGTGTTTCTATGACTTGTAAAACAACAGCTGATGTTAACCTAAGAAAAGGCACAAGTACAAGTACAGCAGTTCTTACAGTTGTACCAAAGGGCAAGGTTGTTTCCGTAATTTCTAATGGAAATACAAGCTGGGCTAAGGTGAAATATGGTAGCAAAACAGGTTACCTTTATAAGCAATATATTATTGTGATTTTCAAAAAAACTGCTGTGTCATTGGGAGCATCAAGTTCTGTTGGCAATTCTGTGTCAACTCCCGATACACCAACTACCACTCCAAATTCTAACGGTACATTTAAGCTAAAATATACTTCAGCTTCAATGTATATGGGTAACTATTTTCAGAATGCAGTTCTTTCTAATACAACAGGTGAGAGCATAAAGTGGTCATCTTCAAATACCAAGGTTGCAACTATTGATTCAAGTGGTATTATCAGAGGTATTAAAAAAGGAACAGTAACTATTACTGCAAAAACCTCTAAAAGGACAGCTAAGTTCACTTTAAAGGTGTTTACACCATCTGTAAATGTGAATATTTCCAATAGGGCCTATACTGTTAATAGATACAAAACAATCTACCTCAATTCTTCAACAGCTGGTGCAAATTGGGTTAGCCTTGATACAAACAAGGCTACTGTTAGTGGTGGACTTGTGAATTGCAAGGGTGTAGGTAAGGTTGTTATTCTTGCAAAAGTACCAGGTGGCTGGGCATCTTGTCTTGTGAATATCCAAGCAGGTGAGGCTGTCCGTTTTACATATTCAAACCCAAATTCAGCACCAAAAAACAGTACAGTTAATTTTATTGCTATAACGGATAAAACCAGAAGTGCTGTAAAGTTTGTTGTGACAAAGGGTAAACTAAAATATACAGTACAGGCTACTTCAAAGAAAGCAAGTGGCGATACATACATCTGGACAGGAAAGAGGAAGTTAACCTCTGCAGGTTCATACAGCGTTGTTGCATATTCCAAAAAAGGCACCACCTGGAGTAAAAGTGCAGGTAGCAACGGAAAGGCATTTGTAACTTCTGTTACAAGCGAAACTGCAACCTCCTGCGAGGAACGACACGCAAGTAACAAGATAATTTCTTTTATTTCAAATTATGAGGGTTTCCTTTCCAAAGCTATTTATGACCCACTAACAAGCTTCCCTTGTCTTACAGTTGGCTATGGTCGTGTTGTTTATGCTGGCGAGAGCTTTTATAATAATATGACCAAAGAGGAGGCTATGGCATATCTTGTTGAGTCAGTTGAAAA
>JBGUUL010000040.1:0-12681 GCA_045133515.1 Ruminococcus sp. | reverse complement strand
CTTCCTTAGAAATTGAGGCCGCCCTCACGGGCGCCTTCGGCCAATTCCTTAACACGGCCGTGATAGATGTTACCGCCTCTGTCAAATACAACTTTAGCGATATTCTTCTCTGCTGCTTTTGCAGCAATGAGCTTACCTACTTCTTTTGCTGCCTCTTTGTTTCCGCCGTTGCCGCTAATGCTCTTATCAAGAGATGAAGCAGCAGCAAGTGTCACACCAGCAACATCGTCAATTAACTGAGCATAAATGTTGTTAGTTGAACGGAATACACAAAGGCGTGGACATTCAGCTGTGCCACTAATCTTACCACGAACTCTCTTGTGGCGATTAAGACGAGCCTTTTTTGTATCAGGTCTTTTTACCATTTGTCATTCACTCCTTAATTACTTGCCTTTACCGGCTTTACCTTCCTTACGACGGATAACTTCGTCAGCGTACTTAATACCCTTACCCTTATATGGTTCTGGTGGACGCTTTTCTCTAACCTCGGCAGCAAACTGACCAACCTTCTGCTTATCACAGCCAAGGATGATGATTTTATTTGGATCAGGAACTTCAATCTTAATATCCTCAGTTTCGGATACTACAACCTGATGTGAATAACCAAGGTTCATAACAAGGTCTGTACCCTGCTTCTGAACTCTGTAACCAACACCGTTAACTTCGAGTTCCTTCTTATAGCCTTCTGTTACGCCTGTAACCATATTAGCGATTAAAGAACGAGTAAGGCCATGTAGGCTTCTGTTGAGCTTGTCGTCATTAGGACGCTTAACCTCAACAACATTGTCATTGATTTCTACTGTCATATTTGGGTGGATAGCCTGTGTAAGCTCTCCCTTTGGTCCCTTAACAGTAACAACGCCTTCTGCAACTGTAACAGTTACACCAGCGGGAATATTTATAGGTTTTCTTCCAATTCGAGACATCTCGGCACCTCCTTACCAGATATATGCAAGAACTTCGCCGCCGATATGAGCCTTACGAGCTTCACGATCTGTCATAACGCCCTTAGATGTTGAAATAATTGCAACACCAAGACCCTTCATAACCTTTGGTAAATTCTCTGCATTGCTGTAGATACGTAGGCCTGGCTTTGACACTCTTCTAAGACCTGTGATTACAGGAGTCTTGTCCTCAGTGTACTTAAGTGTTACCTTAATTACGCCCTGCTTACCATCTTCCATTGTAGTAAATTCCTTAACATAACCTTCATCAACAAGAATCTGGCAGATAGCCTTCTTCATATTTGATGCAGGAATGTCAACTGTATCGTGTTTTGCAGCACTTGCGTTACGGATTCTTGTAAGTAAGTCTGCAATTGTATCAGTAATCTGCATATTAGTACCTCCTTACCAGCTTGCTTTCTTTACGCCTGGGATTTCACCCTTATAAGCGAGTTCACGGAAGCAGATACGGCAAATACCGTACTTACGGAGGTAAGCATGTGGTCTGCCGCAGATTTTGCAGCGAGAATACTTTCTTGTTGAAAACTTAGGCTCTCTCTGCTGTTTTACTTTCATAGCTGTCTTTGCCACAATAATTCCTCCTTACTTTGTGAATGGAGCGCCCATAAGTGTTAGTAACTCACGGCCCTCTTCGTCTGTGTTGGCTGTAGTAACGAAGCAAATGTCCATACCACGAACCTTGTCAATCTTATCGTACTCGATTTCAGGGAAAATTAACTGTTCCTTGATGCCCATATTGTAGTTACCACGGCCATCAAATGCGTTTCCGTTAATACCTCTAAAGTCACGAACTCTTGGTAGAGCTACATTGAAAAGACGGTCAACGAATTCATACATTCTTTCGCCTCTTAATGTTACCTTACAACCAATTGGCATACCTTCTCTAAGTTTGAAGTTAGCAACTGATTTTCTTGCTCTACAAATCATTGGCTGCTGACCAGTAATAGCTCTTAGGTCTGTGCAAATTGCATCAATAACCTTTGAGTTTTCCTTAGCTTCACCAGCACCAACATTGATAACAACCTTATCAAGCTTTGGAATCTGCATTACACTCTTATAAGAGAACTTCTTCATAAGAGCTGGTGCAACTTCCTCATTATAGAAAGTCTTAAGTCTTGCCATGATGAAATCCTCCTTTAAATCTGTTCTTTGCACTTAGCGCAAATGCGATCCTTTGTGCCATCAGAGTTTACATTGTGTGCAACTCTTGTCTGCTGCTTACATCTTGGACATACAAGCTGAACCTTTGATGCATACATAGCACCTTCAGCCTTGATGATACCGCCCTGTTCACCCATTTTTCTTGGCTTTACATGCTTGGATACCATATTGATTTTCTCAACGATAACCTTGCCTTCTTTTGGGGAAACTGCAAGAACAGTGCCTTTCTTGCCCTTGTCCTTACCGCTAATAACTACAACGGTGTCACCTGTTTTTACATGAACCTTATTATTCATAACTTGACACCTCCATTAAAGTACTTCAGGAGCAAGTGAGAGAATCTTTGTGAAATCCTTTTCACGAAGCTCACGAGCAACTGGTCCGAAAATACGAGTGCCTCTTGGGCTCTTGTCGTCTTTAATAATAACTGCTGCGTTTTCATCAAAACGGATATATGTGCCGTCTTCTCTGCGAACACCCTTTGCTGAACGTACAACAACTGCACGAACAACATCACCCTTTTTTACAACGCCGCCTGGTGTTGCTTTCTTAACAGAAGCAACTACAATATCGCCAATGTTGGCATATCTTCTCTTAGTACCGCCGAGAACACGAATGCACATAAGTTCCTTAGCGCCAGTATTGTCGGCTACCTTGAGATAAGTCTGCTGTTGAATCACAGTGTGTTCCTCCTTTTTCTCAAGCTAACTTATTTAGCTTTCTCAATAATCTCGACTAATCTCCATCTCTTATCCTTGGATAATGGACGAGTTTCCATAATCTTTACTCTGTCGCCAACACCTGCTGTATTATTTTCATCATGTGCCTTATAGCGAACAGTTCTCTTAATAACCTTGTTGTAAAGCTTGTGCTTAACGCTGTCTTCGATTGCAACTACAATGGTCTTATCCATCTTGTCAGATACAACCTTGCCTACAACAGTTCTTCTGTTATTTCTATCGCTCATTATTGTATCCTCCCTTATTATTCAGCTAATTCATCCTGACGGAGAATTGTTGAAATTCTTGCAATGTCCTTTTTAACAGCCTTGATTCTTGTTGGGTTATCAAGCTGGTTAATAGCGAGCTGGAAACGAAGGTTGAAAAGCTCTTCCTTCAGGTCCTTTAACTTATTCTGCTGTTCTTCAGTAGAAAGCTCTCTGATTTCCTGTGCTGTCATTACTTTTCATCCTCCTTCTTAACAAACTTACACTTAACTGGTAGCTTGTTTGCTGCAAGACGCATAGCTTCTCTTGCGATTGTTTCATCAACGCCACCAAGTTCAAACATAACTCTGCCTGGTTTAACAACTGCTACCCAATATTCAGGAGCACCTTTACCTTTACCCATTCGAGTTTCAGCTGGTCTTGCTGTAACTGGCTTATCTGGGAAAATCTTAATCCAAACCTTACCAAAACGCTTGCAGTAACGAGTCATAGCAACACGGGCTGCTTCGATCTGGTTAGATGTAATCCAGGCTGGTTCTAAAGCCTGAAGGCCGAAATCACCGTAAGTAACCTTATTACCTCTTAAAGCCTTACCTGTCATACGACCTCTGTGTACTCTTCTGTACTTAACTCTCTTTGGTAATAGCATTACTTCTTGCCTCCTTCTTTACGAGCCTGACGCTCAGGACGCCTTTGAACACCGCCGATAACCTCGCCGTTGTAAATCCAAACCTTAACACCGATTTTACCGTATGTTGTGTTTGCTTCAGCAAAGCCATAGTCAATGTCAGCTCTGAGTGTCTGAAGTGGAATAGTACCTTCGTGATACTGCTCACTTCTTGCAATTTCTGCACCGCCAAGACGACCAGAACACATTGTTTTGATACCCTTAGCGCCACACTTCATACTTCTGCCGATGCTCTGCTTCATAGCACGACGGAAGGAAATTCTCTTTTCTAACTGAAGTGCGATGTTCTCTGCAACTAACTGTGCATCTAAGTCAGGACGCTTAACCTCAACAATGTTGATGTTAACTGGCTTATTTAAGAACTTTTCACACTGTAGTCTTAGCTTCTCAATCTCACTACCGCCCTTACCGATAATCATACCAGGCTTTGCGCAGTGGATGTGAAGTCTAACTCTCTTGCCATCTCTCTCAATTTCAATCTTGGAGATACCGGCACTGTAAAGCTGTTTCTTTAATACCTTACGAAGGTTGTAGTCTTCAACAAGAGTATCGCCGAAATCCTTTTTGCTGGCAAACCATCTGGAATCCCAGTCTTTAATTACGCCTACACGAATACCGTGTGGATTCACTTTCTGTCCCATCTTACTACAAACCCTCCTTTATTCTTTCTCTTTGAGTACCAGAGTGATATGAGATGTTTTCTTATCAATTCTGAATGCTCTGCCCTGGGCTCTTGGTCTAATTCTCTTAAGAATTGGGCCCTGGCTTACTGAACACTCTGCAACATAAAGAGCAGATGTATCCATATTGTGGTTATTCTCAGCATTTGCTACTGCTGACTTGAGCAACTTAAGAAGTGGCTCACAAGCGGCCTTTGGTGTATGCTCGAGAATAGCCTTTGCAAGTTTAACGTCCTTACCACGAATAAGGTCTAATACGATTGAAACCTTACGAGGTGAAATGCGGACATATTTAGCATATGCTTTTGCTTCCATCTTGCTTACTCCTTCCGCTTATCTTGATGTCTTACTACCAGCATGACCCTTGAATGTTCTTGTTGGAGCAAACTCGCCGAGCTTGTGACCAACCATATCTTCAGTTACATATACTGGAACATGCTTGCGTCCATCGTGGACAGCAAATGTGTGACCTACAAAATCTGGGAAAATTGTTGAACTTCTTGACCAAGTCTTTAAAATTCTCTTTTCTCCCTTTTCGTTCATTTCAATGACTCTTTCGAGCAGCTTAGGCTGGACAAAAGGGCCCTTTTTAGTACTTCTACTCATATTAAATTAAGCTCCTTCCGTCTTACTTACCGTTTCTTCTTCTTACAATTAACTTGTCAGAAGCCTTATGGTTCTTACGAGTCTTGTAACCAAGAGCAGGCTTACCCCAAGGTGTGCATGGACCTGGACGGCCTACAGGGGACTTACCTTCACCACCACCGTGTGGATGGTCGTTAGGGTTCATTACAGAACCTCTTACTGTTGGTCTCCAACCCATATTTCTCTTTCTACCAGCCTTACCGATTTTAACATTTTCGTGGTCCTGATTGCCAACTACACCAACTGTAGCCATACAATTCTCTGGAACATTTCTTAATTCACCGGAAGGAAGTCTTAAAAGAGCCATACCGTTTTCCTTAGCCATAAGCTGTGCCATGTTACCTGCTGAACGAGCTAACTGAGCACCTCTACCTGGATAAAGCTCAATATTGTGGATAAATGTACCTGTTGGGATAGCTGTAAGTGGTAGTGCGTTACCAGGCTTAATATCAGCTGATGGACCAGCAACAACTGTGTCGCCAACCTTTAGTCCCTGTGGTGCAATGATGTATGACTTTTCGCCGTCTTCGTACTGAATTAAAGCGATAAATGCTGAACGGTTAGGATCGTATTCAAGAGTCTTAACTGTTGCAGGAATGTCAAACTTCTGTCTTTTAAAATCAATTACTCTGTACTTTCTACGGTTACCGCCGCCTCTGTGACGAACAGTAATTCTACCATAAGAGTTACGACCAGCGTTCTTCTTAAGTGGCTGGAGTAAGCTCTTTTCTGGAGCTACCTTTGAAAGAGATGAGTAATCAGTAACCGACATATTACGACGAGCGTTTGTGGTCGGCTTATATACCTTAATGGCCATTTGATTTCACTCTCCTCATGATGGCTTTGCGGGGTTATGGCACACCCCATACATTCTGCCTATATATTAGTATTTATTGTAATATTTTAGGCTTACATCATGCCTTCAAAAAATTCAATGCTCTTGCTGTCCTCTGTAAGTGTAACAATAGCTTTTTTCCAAGACTTTGTGTAACCCTGTGTTCTGCCCTGTCTCTTTAGACGGCCACGAACACTAACTGTGTTTACCTTTGCTACCTTAACCTTGAAAGCTGCTTCTACAGCGTTTGCAACGTCAATCTTTGTAGCAGTCTTAGCAACCTCAAAGGTGTACTTCTTTTCTGCAATACCCATCATTGACTTTTCAGTGATGATAGGACGAATAATAATATCATGTGCATTCATTATGCGTACACCTCCTCAATCTTCTTAATAGCTTCCTCAGCGATTACAACCTTGTCTGCGTTGAGAATATCATATACATTGATTTCATTGTGCTGACAAGTCTTAACACCAGGAATGTTGTTAGCTGACTTGATAACCTTGCTGTCAACCTCAGGAAGAACGATAAGTGTCTTCTTCTCTGAACCGATAGCTTTGAGCATTTCAACCATAGTCTTTGTTTTGTAATCGTCAAGAGCAATCTTGTCAACTACAATAAGTTCCTCTTTAGAAACCTTTGAAGATAATGCTGACTTCATAGCAAGTCTTTTTACCTTCTTATTTACACTGAAGCCGTAATCTCTTGGCTTTGGAGCAAATACGATACCACCGTGTGTCCACTGTGGGGATCTTGTAGAACCCTGTCTTGCACGACCTGTTCCCTTCTGTCTCCATGGCTTTCTACCACCACCGGATACCTCTGAACGAGTTAAAGCGCTCTGTGTACCCTGACGCTGATTTGCGAGATAGAGAACTACCATCTGGTGCATTACTGCTTCGTTAGGCTCAATAGCAAAGATGCTGTCGTTAAGTTCGATAGTCTTTGTGTTAGAACCCTTCATATCTACAACATTGATACTTGGCATTTGTAGTCCCCCTTTCTTAAGCCTTTACAGAATCTTTGATTACTACGATGCCTTTGTTAGGACCAGGAATTGCGCCCTTAATAGCAACGAGGTTGTTTTCTTTGTCAATCATAACAATTTCAAGATTCTGAACTGTTACCTTCTCAGCACCTAAGTGACCTGCCATCTTCTTGCCCTTGAATACACGGGAAGGGGATGAACAGCAACCCATAGAACCACCATCTCTTACACATGGACCTGAACCGTGAGTTTCCTTAAGTCTCTGGAAATTCCAGCGCTTGATAACGCCTGCAAAGCCCTTACCTTTGCTCTTGCCAGTAACATCTACCTTGTTACCAACTTCAAATACATCTGCTTTTACGATGTCGCCTACATTATAAGCGTCTGTGTCCTCAAATCTAAATTCCTTTAGATACTTCTTAGGAGCAACATCAGCCTTGTCAAAATGACCCTTCATAGGCTTGTTTACCTTGTGAGGTTTGAGGTCGCCGTAGCCCATCTGAACTGCTGCATAACCATCATTCTCAACTGTCTTTTTCATTGAAACAACACAAGGACCTGCTTCAACAACAGTTACTGGAACAAAACGTCCCTTTTCGTCGAAAATCTGAGTCATACCGACTTTCTTTCCGATCAATGCCTTCTGCATTACTTTTTCCTCCTTTTAGGTTATTGGTCGGTTTCCCGACATTGACCCTTGTCTACCGGTAGGTTAATACGAAATTATAACTTGATTTCGATATCAACGCCTGCAGGGAGCTCAAGGCTCATAAGAGCTTCGACTGTCTTGTTAGACGGTCTTAAAATATCGATAAGTCTTTTGTGAGTTCTCATCTCGAACTGCTCACGGCTATCCTTGTACTTGTGAACAGCTCTTAGAATTGTAACAACCTGCTTCTGAGTTGGTAGTGGCACAGGACCTGAAACCCTTGCACCTGTTCTCTTTGCTGTTGCTACGATTCTCTCAGCTGACTGATCAACTAACCGATGATCGTAACCCTTAAGCCTTATACGAATTTTTTCCTTGACTGCCATAATCAACGCCTCCTTAAATTATTTTGAGTTGGCGGGCGTGCTTTAAACTAATAACGCAAGCGGGTGTTTCGCACCCCTGCATTAAAAAAACCGAATAAATTTTCTTCATTCGGGGCTTAAAGCGCAGTATAAGCATAATTCACCCATTTAAGGGTGTTTTGCTTAAAATCTTAACTTAATCGCCCGGTTTTAAATCGGACATACTCCACGGAAAAACCGACTTATTTCAGTCGCAACCTCCCGCTTCTTCGCATATCTATCGCAGTCACGCACATACTATTATACACTATTTAGCCATTTTTTCAAGCTTTTTAGGAATTATACGTAAAAAACTTTTAAGAAAATTCAGCTTGATTTTTGTATATTATGCACAATACAAATTTTCAAGCCCATTTTTGTGCTAATTAGCTAAACACTGCTACTGTAACAGCAGAACCAAAAATAAGCACAGCCACAACAATGGCAACAATCCTTACAATCAGCATCTGTCTTTTCCTTTTCTTATTATAATTCATATAATCACACCTTTCAGAGCCAATTTAAAAGTGATTCTTTTCTATTTATTATACCACACTTGATTATTTTTGAAAAGAGTTATATTATATATATGAAAAGAACATACATTATATATAGAAAGAACAAGGAGGCACATAATGCTCCATATTTATTACGGCAAAGGCAAGGGCAAAACAACTTCATCTATCGGCGTAGCTATGAGGGCAGCAGGCTATGACAGAAAAATACTATTTGCACAATTCCTCAAAAGTGAGGAAACAGGAGAGAGAAAATCTCTCAAGCTTATTCCTAACATTGAGCTTACACCCTGTCCTGACAAGGTTAAGTTTGTTTCCTTTATGAACGAGGACGAAAAGCTACAATGCAGACAGGATTGCAGAAACACCTTTGACAGCTGTGTAAGGCGAGTTCTTACAGGACAGTTTGATATGGTAGTCTTTGATGAAATTTTCGGCGCTATTGAAAATAATATGCTGACAGAAAGTGAGCTATTCGACTTTCTTGCAAATGCTCCAAAGAATATCGAAATAGTCTTAACAGGTCATAATCCAACAGAAAGAATACTAAACCTTGCAGACTATGCAACAGAAATGAAAAAACATTCCCACCCCTATGATAAAGGAGTAACAGCAAGAATGGGAATTGAATACTAATTAAGGGCAGTAGTTGTTTTTAACTACTGCCCTTTTCATCAATACTTTTCAGCCACTTCACCAAGTCTTTTATAAATAGACTTTTCAGGCACATATCCTCTTACGAAAGAAAGTGGATAGACATTGGACTGTCTGCCAATTACTGTTCCTGGGTTAAGCACAGAGTTACATCCAACCTCAACATTATCCCCAAGCATTGCACCAAACTTCTTAACTCCTGTTTCTACCTTTTTGCCGTCAAGAAGCACCGTAACAAGACTCTTATCACTTTTAAGATTAGAAGTAATAGAACCTGCACCTGTATGGGACATATGACCGAGAATACTATCCCCAATGTAGTTATAATGAGGAACCTGCACTCCGTTAAACAATACACAATTTTTCAATTCTGTTGAGTTACCAACAGTTGCACCCTTGCCAACAATGGCGTTACCTCTGATAAAGGCACAATGGCGAACCTCTGCATTTTCATCTATAATAAGAGGTCCGTTAAGATATGCTGAGTCAAAAACCTTTGCTGACTTTGCCACCCAAATATTTTCTCCTCTTTTTTCATACTTCTCTGGGTCAAGAGTATTACCCAGCTTAATTATAAAATCACCTATAAGGGGCAGAGCCTCCCAAGGATATGTAAGACCAAGGAACAAATCCTTTGCTATTGTTTCTTCAAGATTATAGAGATTTTCAATTTTTAATCTATCCATTATACTATTTCCTTTTCTATAAAATTTTTCCTTTCCAGGAACCTTTTAAAGCCACTCTTTTTCATTACAACGCAAACAACAAAACCAATAAGGGAACCGGCAATAACGCCCACTATAACATCAGACGGATAATGCACAAAGCAATACACCCTGGAAAATGCGATTAAGGAGGAAACCACAAAGCCAGAGGCAATTCCCACCTTACTTTTAACAGTCATCGCCACAGCTACTGCTGCTGCGAAAGCACTTGCAGAATGGTTAGACGGAAAACTATAAGAATTTGGCTTAGGTATAAGCATATCAACATCGTTAACCAAATTACAAGGGCGAACCCTTGTAAAAATAAACTTTGCTCCGTATTCCAACATTATAGTGTCAACAAGCATAGCAATAAGCACTGCCATCCCACAATACCTTGTTTTCTTTGGTATCATCAAAGCCAAGCCAATGCAAATCCAAAAAATTCCCAAATCCTGCATTGTTCCCACAAGAGGCATCAAAAAGTCCAAAAAGGCACATTTTAAATTTTCCTGTATCCAATACAATATGTTAAAATCAATTTGTGTAATATAATCTATCATAATTACAACTCGTTTTCAATCAATTCTTCCCTATGGGCATATTCAGTTGAAGTTATAACGCCCTGTTGGAGAAGGTGTTTATTCTTTATATGTGCATCCTTAACAGAGTCTTTGTTGCTGATAATCTGATTTTTCATAAGCAAATAATTGTCCTCTGGAATGATGCACTCCCTCTTTGCTTGATAGAGAGTTTCCAGCTTGTAAATCAAACTCACATCACTGTTTGCCACAAGCTCCTTAAGAACCTGATGCATATTCTGCATCAAATCCTCCTTTTCCTTTTCAAAAGCCTCTCTATCCTCCTTGCCCATATCGAACTTATCTTCAATATTCTTCAAGGATTTCCTATATTCCTCAATCATATCCTCAGGCTGAAAATCAAGACCAAGCTTAACCTTTGCAACCTTTACAAGAGCCTCTTTTTCCTTTTTTCTTGAGCGACAAAATTGAGTCACCATATTTATAATAGTAAAAATTATTGCAAGAATCGGAACAATACAGAGTTCCCAAAGAGCCTTTGCCACCACAAGTTGAATTATAACCACAGCAAACATAACCACAACTGCCGTAACAGAAATCGGCATATTTATGTACCTTCTGTTATAGACTACCGTTAGCAAATTCACCACAGCACAGGCAATTTGCACTATTCCAAAAATATAGTATTCTGCTAAAATATCCTCTTGCTTAAATTCAGACAACATCACAATACCTTGTATTGTCAAAGCAAAACATTGAAGAACTGTAGCACACAGCAACACAATATTAACAATCCACAATACATTTCTGTTAATCAGGTACTTGTCCTTAACATTACTTAGCATTCCCATTGTCTTTAACCCTTTTAATAATAAACATAACAAGCTTAAAGGCGCAAACACCCAACATAAGTGAACCAATGTATGCACCAAGTTCTTGATAGCTGATAAAGCAACCCCAGCCGGTATATCCAAGGATTCTCCACCATATGGACATAACTGCACCAGGCACGCCAACAAGTATTATATCGGCAATAAGGTGGGATATTTTGTCGGTTTTTGACACAGCAATAATACTAATAATCACACCTACAATTAGCATTGTCAGCATAACAAGCCAGTTATTATCTGTATAAACATTCATAACAGATGTATCGCTGGAAGTTGCAGAAATAGACGCCATAATATTTTTCTTAATATACACCCTTACATAAATCAAAACTGCAAGAATAACATCACAGGACAGTAAAGTTATAATCTTCTTTTTCATAGCACTCATACGCACTCATCCTTTCACCTGCTTTAGGGCCTTAATAACAATACTAATCTTAGTTCAAATTGCCATTTTACAGCTGGTCCGCCTGACAGGATTTGAACCTGCGTTCTTCAGAATCGGAATCTGCTGCGTTATCCAACTGCGCCACAGGCGGATATATTAACACCCTCATTATATCACAGGTTCTTGTGTTTTCGTGCTAATAAAGAATTATACTACCCTTTTAAAAATTATTCATCCACATCTTACTGCAAAATAAACAAAATTGCAAAATTAAATATGTGCAGAATGTTGATAGCCAGATAAAAAATTAAAATCATAACCATAGCAAAATTGATAGCATAAAGGATTTTCTCCCCTGCTTGAGGCAACACGTGATAGATATATATAATAAGAAGGAGGGGAACAATGCACTTAACAGCAAAACACAATAGTGGATTATCCACAAGCCCTGCCATAAGGGGGTTCAACTCAAAAAAGCCGTCATTTTTCAAAATCGTAGTGGTACAGAACCAGTCCGAAAAATTGAGAAAGGATATTAGCACCATTCTATTTCTGCATAATTGAACCCGATTTTCAGAAAACTTTTTATTTGTCATATTCAAACAAACACCTCATCCCAAAATTAACCTCACTATAATTTGGCTTGTTGATGGGATTCTATACCAAACATATGGGAATTTTTCCACACAGACTAATGTAGAAAAAATCACTTTCCAAAAAAATTTAAAATTTTTTGAAAAAAAGTGTTGACAAAACCATAATGATTTGTTATACTAAATGAGCGTTAAGGGAAACACGCAAGCGCAACACTCGCTGGTGTAGCTCAGTTGGTAGAGCAGCTGATTTGTAATCAGCAGGTCGGGGGTTCAAGTCCGTCCACCAGCTCCAAAGAAGCCTACTGTTTAGGCAGTAGGCTTCATTTTATGAGAAAATTTAATATGGGAGAATTCCCGAGTGGCCAAAGGGGGCAGACTGTAAATCTGTTGTCAACGACTTCGATGGTTCGAATCCATCTTCTCCCACCAAA
>JBGUUL010000039.1:0-97417 GCA_045133515.1 Ruminococcus sp. | reverse complement strand
CATATTTTTCGAGAAGTAACCGATAGTCGTACAAAGGTACTACGAGGTTGCTTCTCGGAAAAAGCAAATATCCCCCATTTATGGGGGGATAAAATAGATGTAAACTCTGTAACAGGAATAAAACCCTTAACTCACTATGATGTCAGTTAAGGGTAATTTTTTATATTAAATCATTTGCGTTAGGACGACTTTTTCGGTAGTCAAAAAGGAGCTGGTAAACAGCTCCTTTTATATTATCTATATTATCTATATTTACTTGTTGCCTTAAGCCTTGCCATAGCACGAGATAGGGATGCCTTGGAGTTGTAATACTCAACAATGCTTTTTTTCTGACGGAGGGCTTCCTCTGCCCTTTCCTTAGCTTCTCTTGCTCTGTTGGCATCAATTTCCTCTGGGAGCTCACTGGTTTGCACCAGAAAAAGCACCTCATTATTCATAACCTCAATAAAACCTAAGCCTGTGAAGATGTTAACCTCCTCACCACCAGGCTTTGTAAATCTGGTCATACCAACATCTGTTGCCATAAGGATATTTTCGTGATTAGCAAGAATGCCCTTTTCTCCGTCAAAGGCAGGTATTGTCATTTTCTCGCACTCACCATCATAGACGATTTTGTTTGATGCAAGAATTTTTAAGTTAAATGTGTTCATTATAACTCACCATTATTCTATAATAGAATTATTCACTAATAGTCTTTGCCTTTGCCTTAACATCCTCAATGTCACCAACATTGAAGAATGCTGACTCTGGATAATCATCCATTTCACCATCAAGAATAGCCTTGAAGGAACGGATTGTGTCCTTAAGAGGAACAAATCTACCCTTAACACCTGTAAAGGTTTCAGCAACATGGAATGGCTGTGACAAGAACTTTTGAATTTTTCTGGCACGATAAACTGTAACCTTATCCTCGTCAGAAAGCTCCTCCATACCAAGAATAGCAATAATATCCTGCAATTCCTTGTACTTCTGCAAATACTCCTGAACTTTACGAGCTGTTTCGTAATGCTCCTTGCCAACAACATCAATCTCCAGAATTCTTGAGGTACTTTCAAGTGGGTCAATGGCAGGATAAATACCCTGTTCAACAATTTTTCTTGAAAGAACAGTTGTTGCGTCAAGGTGGGCAAAGGTTGTAGCAGGGGCAGGGTCAGTAAGGTCATCAGCAGGAACATAAACAGCCTGAACTGATGTAACTGAACCGTTCTTTGTTGATGTAATTCTCTCCTGTAATTCACCCATTTCAGTAGCAAGGGTTGGCTGATAACCTACAGCTGAAGGCATTCTACCAAGTAAAGCAGAAACCTCAGAACCTGCTTGAGTAAAACGGAAAATATTATCAATGAACAGAAGAACATTCTGATTCATAACATCACGGAAGTATTCAGCCATTGTAAGACCTGTTTCAGCAACCCTCATTCTTGCTCCAGGTGGCTCATTCATCTGACCGAAAACAAGGGCTGTTTTGTCAATAACACCAGACTCAGTCATTTCTACCCAAAGGTCGTTACCCTCTCTTGAACGCTCACCAACACCTGTGAATATGGAGTAACCACCGTGTTCTGTGGCGATGTTACGAATAAGCTCTTGAATAAGAACAGTTTTACCAACACCAGCACCACCGAACAGACCAATCTTACCACCCTTTGCATAAGGTGCAAGAAGGTCAATGGCCTTAATACCTGTTTCAAGAATTTCTACAACAGGACTTTGCTCCTCAAAGGAAGGTGGGTCCCTGTGTATTTCCCAATGCTCACTATCATCAATTTTTTCTCCACCGTCAATAGTTTCTCCAAGGGTATTGAAAAGCCTACCAAGTGTCTTTTCGCCAACAGGTACTTTAATTCCTGCACCTGTGGCAGTAACCTCCATATTTCTTGAAAGACCGTCGGAGGATGCCATCATAATACATCTTACCTGGTCATTGCCAAGGTGCTGTGCAACCTCCATAACAAGTGTCTTACCCTCGTTTTCCACGGTAAGGGCATCCTTAATTTCAGGTATATATTCCCTGTCAAACTGAACATCAACAACAGGTCCCATAATCTGAATAATTTTTCCTTTGTTCACTGTTTTCACCCTTTCACACAAATGTGTAAAGTAATACAATTTTTATTCTAAATAATTTATTCCTTATTTTTCTGTGATTTTGCTCCTGAAATAACCTCTGTAATTTCCTGAGTAATAGCTGCCTGTCTTGCTCTGTTGTACATAACAGAAAGATTTTTCAGCATTTCCTTTGCGCTATCAGAGGCTGCCTGCATTGCAACCATTCTTGCATTCTGCTCACTACAATACGATTCAACAAGTGCGCCATATACATATCCGGCAATAAAGTCAGGAACAACATTTTCAAAAACAGCCTTTGCAGAAGGCAAAAGTGTAATGTTGTTTGTGTTACCAGAAAAGCTGATGTGGTCTGAAGTTTCTGTAAATGCGTGTTTTCTAAGAGGCAAAAGCCTTTTAACCTTGGCATCATAAGCTATAGGCGAGGTCATATGGGTATAGACGATATAAACCTCATCAAGCTCGTCATTAAGGAACATAGAAACCATTTTTTCAGCAATTTTTCTTGCTCTGTTAAGACTTGGGTCTTGAGCTGTGTACTGAAATTCACCGTCAACAAATGTTTTCCTTTTTCCAAAGAAGTGACGGCCAACCTGACCTACAACAAATAGCTTATCATTTTTCCAGCTGTTGTTGTCAATAATTTCCTCTGCAAGCTTGATAACATTGTGGTTGTATGCACCTGCAAGACCTTTGTCAGCTGTAACAACAACAACGCCCTTGCGTTTTTCCGGCTGTCCTGCTTCGTCATCCTCGTTGTAAAAGTACTTATTTTCAACATTAGGCACAAGCTTCAGAACCTTTTTAATTGCATCCTGCAAGCTGACAAAATAAGGGTGGGTATTGTCATACTCCCTTCTTGCCTTTTTCAGCTTACTGGAAGAAATCATATACATAGCATTGGTTATTTTCAGAGTATCGTTAATGCTTTTTATTCTGCTTTGAATTTCTCTTGTATTAGCCATTAAACAACCTTCTTATCAAAGTGTACTCTTATATTCCTTGGTAATGGAAATAATCTTATCCTTTAATTCGTCGGTAAGAACTCCTGTTTCTTCAATTTCCTTACCAATTTCAGGGTGACTTGCCTCAAAATACTGTAGCAAATCCATTTGGAACTTTTTAATTTCTGAAGTTTCAACATCAATCATTAGCTTGTTTTCTGCCACCACAAGGGAAATAACCTGTTGGGAAAGAGAAAGAGGGTTACAAAGTGGCTGTTTTAGCATCTCCATAAGTCCCTTACCATACATTAGCTGTCTTTTGGTATCCTCATCAAGGTCCGAGGAGAACTGTGTAAACACTTCCATTTCCCTATACTGTGCAAGGTCAATACGAATTGAACCTGCAGCCTTCTTCATAGCCTTTGTCTGGGCAGCGCCACCAACTCTGGATACTGAAAGACCAACATTAACAGCAGGTCGCATACCTGAATTGAACAAGTCACTTTCAAGGAAAATCTGTCCGTCTGTAATGGAAATAACATTTGTTGGAATATAGGCAGAAACATCACCTGCCTGTGTTTCGATAATTGGCAGAGCTGTAATTGAACCACCACCAAGCTCATCAGAAAGGTGCGCAGACCTTTCAAGAAGTCTTGAATGTAAGTAGAATACATCACCAGGGTAAGCCTCACGACCTGGGGAACGCTCCAAAAGAAGTGACATTGCACGATACGCAACTGCGTGTTTACTCAAATCATCATATACAATCAGCACATCCTTGCCCTGATACATAAAATATTCTGCAAGGGAAGTACCTGAATATGGAGCAATATACTGAACAGGAGCAGGGTCACTTGCTGTAGCTGAAAGGACAATAGAGTAGTCCATAGCACCGTTCTTTTCAAGAGTATTAACAATTTTTGCGACTGTTGATGCCTTTTGTCCAACAGCAACATAGATGCAAATAACACCATTTCCCTTTTGATTAAGAATAGCATCAGTTGCTATAGAGGTTTTGCCTGTTTGTCTGTCACCGATAATCAACTCACGCTGACCCCTACCAATAGGGAACATTGAGTCAATTGAGAGAATACCTGTTGACATTGGCTTGTTAACAGACTTTCTCTGTACAATGGAGGGTGCTGCACATTCAATAGGACGATAGTCATCCTCCTTGATTTCTCCCTTGCCGTCAATAGGTGCACCAAGGGCGTCAATTACTCTGCCAAGGAACTGTTCACCAACAGGCACACCAGCTTTTTTGTGGGTTCTTGTTACCTTAGTTCCCTCTTTGATGCCTCTGTCCTTACCAAAAAGAATAACGCCAATGTCATTGGCCTTAATATCCTGCACCATTCCCTTGACACCGTTTTCAAACACTACAATTTCACCATACATTGCAGAGTCAATGCCATAGATTCTTGCGATACCGTCACCAATGGAAATTACCTCTCCGGTTTCCTTTTCACCTTTATCGAAATCAAAATTTGAAATTTCACTTTTCAGTATTGAAATTATTTCATCTGATCTTATAGCACTCATTTGAGTTACCTCCAGACTAATTTATGATTTAATGCGTCAATCCTACCCTTATAGCTTCTGTCATATTCTATGCCGTCGGCATCAATAACAAAGCCACCTATTAACTCTGGTTTTGAGATAAGATTGAGTTTCACCGTTTCTTTGCCAAGCTTTCTCTTTAGAAAAGCCTTGATTTTTTCCTGCTGTTCTTCTGTAGGTTTTGCTACATAGTAAAGAGTAGCCTCCACTATTCCATTTTCCTTATTATATATTTTTTTATATTCGGAAAATATGTCTAATATATACTGAACTCTCCCTTTTTTGCATATCACCTTTAAAAAGCTACATATGTCCTTAGGGAAAATTTTGTCAATAACCTTTGATTTTTCTTCAAAAGAAACAACAGGACTATCAAGGGTTTTTATCAAAACTGAATTATTCTGAAAAATCTCCCTTGTTTCCTTAATAGAGTCAGTTTTTACAGGCAATTCATACAAAGCCTTGGCATAGTTTATTACTACAGATGCCATATTACTGCTCCTCCTGTAGGAATTTATCAAAATCAGACACATCTTTGTCAGATGTACTATCCTTAACAACCTTTGTTGCTGCCACAAGGGCAAGGTCTGCAATTTCACTTTCAAGACGAGAAATTGTCTTATCGTACTCAGCCTGTGCATTTTTCTGTGCCTTCTCAACAATGGCTCTTGCCTCTGCATTTGCATTTTCAATAACCGTAGCTCTGTGGCTCTCTGCATTCCTTTTGGCTGTTTCTGTAATTTCAGCAGCCTTATCCTTTGCTGACTGAATATTACCCTCGTACTCTGCCTTTAATTCCTCTGCCTCATTTTTAGCCTTTGAGGCACTGTCAAAGTCATCTTGAATCATCTGCTGTCGCTTATCCATAACCTTTTTTATTGGCTTCAAAAGGAAGAACTTAATTATTAGGAAGAATATGAGAAGGTTAATAACTGTAAATAATATATTCCAAAAATCTATACTTAACATTTTCGTCCCACCTTACATAAGAAGAATTACAAGTAATCCAATAACAAAGCCATAAATTGCTGTTGCCTCTGCAAGGGCAGAACCAAGGAGAAGTAGCTTTGAAATTTTTCCGTCTGCCTCTGGCTGTCTTGCTGTTGAAACACAGGATTTTGATGTGGCAAGACCAATGCCAAAACCTGCACCCAAGCCTGTAAATACTGCAATACCTGAACCAATTGCAACGGTTGAGGCAGCTACACCTGCATCAAGAAGCAGGATAATAAGAAGTCCTACAACAAAGCCATAAATCGCTGTTGCCTCTGCAAGGGCAGAGCCAAGAAGTAATAGCTTTGAAATTTTGCCGTCTGCATTTGGATTGTGGGAAACCGAAGAACAAGCCTTGCTTGTTGCCACACCAATTCCAACACCTGCACCAACACCTGCAAAAACTGCAAGTCCTGCACCAAAGGAAACTATTGGTGTGTACTCTCCACCACCAAGTAGAAGAATAATAAGAAGTCCTACAACAAAGCCATAAATTGCTGTTGCCTCTGCAAGGGCTGAACCAAGGAGTAACAGCTTTGAAATTTTTCCGTCAACCTCTGGGCATCTTGCAACTGCCTTACAGGACTTTGCTGTAGCAAGACCAATACCAATACCTGCACCAATACCAGTAAATACTGAAAGTCCTGCGCCGATTGAAAGATTTGGATTAACATCTCCACCCATTAGAAGAATAACGAGAAGTCCAACTACAAAGCCATAAATTGCTGTTGCCTCTGCAAGGGCTGAACCAAGGAGTAATAGCTTTGAAATTTTACCGTCTGCCTCTGGACATTTTGCAACGGATTCACAGGCCTTGCTTGTAGCAATACCAATACCAAGTCCTGCACCAATGCCTGTCAGCACAGACAGTCCTGCGCCAACTGACGCCATAGCGTTGATTTCTGCCGGATTTAAAAGAAGAATAATGAGAAGTCCAACTACAAAGCCATAAATTGCTGTTGCCTCTGAAAGAGCTGAACCAAGGAGCAATAATTTTGAGATTTTTCCGTCTGCCTCAGGGTTATAGGCAACTGCCATACAAGCCTTGCTTGTGGCAAAGCCAATGCCAAGACCTGCGCCAACACCCGAAAGCACAGCCACACCTGCACCAAGGGCAAGAGTTGAGGAAAACTCACCGTCACCAACAAGTAATATAATAAGAAGTCCAATAACAAAACCATAAATAGCTGTTGCCTCTGCAAGAGCTGAACCAAGGAGTAACAGCTTTGAAATCTTACCGTCAGCCTCTGGGCATTTGCCCACAGCCTCACAGGCACTTGCTGTTGCCTTGCCAATTCCAAGACCTGCGCCAACACCTGTAAAAACAGCCACACCTGCGCCAACTGCAATAGCAGGAGAAACTGTTGAGGAATCTCCTAAAAGCAGAATTATCAACAGTCCTACAACAAAGCCATAAATGGCTGTTGCCTCTGCAAGGGCTGAACCAAGGAGCAGAATTTTGGAAATCTTTCCGTCTGCTGATGGACACCTTGCCACAAATTCACAGGCTTTTGCCGTTGCAATACCAATGCCGATACCTGCACCTGCACCTGTAAACACAGCCACACCTGCACCAATTGCCACAATGGAGGTGTTAGCATCTGGATTTAACAATAATATAATCAAAAGTCCAACAACAAAGCCATAAATGGCTGTTGCCTCTGCAAGAGCTGACCCAAGAAGTAGTAATTTGGAAATCTTGCCATCTGCCTCAGGCTGTCTTGCAACTGACTGTGTTGCCCTGCTGGTTGCAATACCAATGCCAATACCTGCACCGATACCGGCAAACACAGCAATACCTGCACCAATGGCCAGTAAAGTCAACATAGTTTCAATCCTCCTAATAACTAATCTTCAATTCCTTCTTTTATAAATAGGGATGTCAAGAACACAAAAACATAGGCCTGAATCAATCCGTCAAAGAAGTCGAAATATAGGCTGAATGCCACAGGCACTACAATCGGTACGACACATTCAATAAGAGTCATAACAACAAATGCGCCCAGAACATTACCAAAAAGTCGCATACAAAGGGAGAGAGGTCTTATACCAAGCTCCAATATGTTAAAGGGCAACATTATAGGTGTCGGTTCTGCAAATCCCTTCAAAAACCTCTTAGGCTTTTTCTTAATAAGGGTTGCAGCCTCAATAAGGATAATACTCATAAGGGCAAGAGCGATGGTTACATTCAAGTCCTTTGTGGGGGACTTAAAACCAAAGATGCCAATTATGTTGCTAAAGCCGATGTAGATAAGAACCGAGATAAGGTACGGAACATACCTTTCCCCCTCCTTGCCTATCATTCCACCGATAAACTTGTAGAGCCAATCAACACAAAATTCTAAAAATACCTGTTTACGACCTGGGTTCTTCACCTTTAAATTACGGACGAGTATCAGGCACAAAACCAAAAACACACCCAAAATAATCCAGGTTACTACCACAGATTCATATACAGGGATACCACCAAAAATGGGAATTCTAAAGACTTCCTCACAATTCATTTCTTCCTGTATAGTTTCTGCTATACCACCCATAAAGTCGCCTCCTTTTCCTCTCTATTTACATCCTTTTCTTTTGGAATAACTATAGTAAATTTTTATAGCTATCCAAGGATATTACATATGTTATTATCTACCTTTTTACACAGTTTGTCAATAATTCAATAATGTTTTTGTAACTATTTACAAATAGAACTGTAATAATCGCATTGTTTTAGAAACTTTTGAAGGTTTTTGCAAGATTTTATTTCTCATATTGCATTTTTTGAAGTTTTCTAACCTTATTTTTGAAAATATTTTTTTCTTTTGCAAATTTTATAATATAATATTGCATTTACATCTTTCTTTCAAAAAAACAATAGGTCACTATGGTTAGTCCACAGTGACCTAAAAAGCTAAATAATATTTACCCCAAAATTTCAGGTATTTTCTTCATCCAAGAGCTAATTTCAATATGCTCAGGACAAACGGACTCACACCATCTGCAACCAACACAGGCAGTTGCCTCTCCACCAATAAGGGCAACACTACCATAGTAGTAGTCCTTTGCAAGTTCAATATCGTTATAAACTGCATATTTGTTAAGAGCATTAAAGTTCCTTGCAATCTGCACATTTTGAGGACATCTTCCACAGAAGTTACAGCCTGTACAAGGCACAATCCTTGCCTTAAGGTAGGTTTGCTGAGCCTTCTTAATGCCCATAATACGCTTTCCACTAAGCATACCTATGGAAGAAACATTGGCATAGTTAAGATTTTCCTCCAAATCCTCAAAGCGCCTCATATCTGAAAGTACACAGCTAATGCCCTCTTTGTCCCAAAGGTACTGCATTGCAATTTCCACAGGCTTTGCACAAATTTCCTCAAATACAATCTGAGTACTTCTTGGCACATTTGCAAGGTATCCGTTACGGAGAGGCTCCATAATATTTACAGCCATACCCTTATTCTTGGCATATTCAAGACCCTTAAGTCCAGCCTGATATGTTTCATCTATATAGTTAAGGTGGATTTGGCAAAAATCCCATTCTTCCCAATAGTCGCAAATCCACTTAAACATATTTATATCATCATTAAAAGAAAATCCTATGTAACGAACCTTGCCACTACGCTTTGCATTCAGCAGATGCTCAAGGACATTAAAGCGAATAACCTTGTTATCCCAAAGATTGGCATCAAGAGAATGGAGCATATAAAAGTCAATATGGTCAGTCTGCAACCTACACAGCTGTTCATCAAGAAATCTGTCAAAATCCCACTCGTTGTTAATATCCCAAACAGGAGATTTTGTAGCCAAAAAAACCCTATCTCTGTAGCCGTCTTTAAGTGCCTTACCTGTTACAACCTCGGACATTCCGTCAAAGTAGGAATACGCTGTATCAATATAGTTTACACCACTATCTATAGCCTTCCTCATAAGTCTAATAGACATATCTTCATCAATATCATTTGTATTAGGATAAACAGGCAAACGCATTGTACCAAAACCAAGAGCTGATACCTTGAGTCCTGTTTTACCAAAATCTCTATAACGCATAGTTCGACATCCTATTTTTATTTCTAATATCTATGAGTACACAGACAGATTTATAATAGCATATTTTTTCTAATTTTACAAGTGATTGTCATTATTTTCTAATTGTTACCAATTACAAGTACACCTATGTGTTGTTTATTTATTCAATTTGATTATTTAATAGTGATATTTGGGCCTTTGTCCAGGTGAACATCAAGCTGATTATACGGAATAACAATATCTTCTTCCTTAAGGGCAGACATAATTTTCTCCAACATATCGTGATAAACATCCCAATAATTGTCAGTTTCCGTCCAAGCCCTTACAGCAAAGTCAACGGAGCTTTCCGAAAGCTTATTAACCCTTACAAAAGGCTCAGGGTCCGATTTCACCTTTTCAATAGAAAGTACTGCTTTTTTAATAACAGCTTTAACCTTCTCCAAATCACTTCCATACCTTACAGGTATTGTCACATCAACCCTACGAACAGGCATATGAGAGAAGTTGATTACCTCCTTTGAGGAAATTACGCTGTTTGGCACCATAATACCTTTGTTATCAAAGGTAAGAATTTTTGTGTGAATAAGGTCAATCTGCAAAACCGTACCCATATATTCACCCAACTCAATAAGGTCCCCTGTTACAAATGGTTTGGAAAACAGAAGGATAATTCCACAGGCAATATTTGAAAGGCTATCCTTGAGAGCAAGGGCAATAGCAGCCACAGCTGCCGAGAAACAAGCCAAAATTCCTGTTGTGGAAATCCCCAGCTGAGAAAGTGCGCTAATTATCAAAATAATGTAACAGGCAATTCTAATGGTATTGATAAAAAACTTCTCCAAGGAAAAGTCCATCTTCCCTTTATCCATAGCCTTTTTTGCAATATTTAAAATCAGCTTTGTTACAAAATAGCCACCTACTAAAATAATAATGGCCATAAAAACATTTGGTAAAATACTTTTAATGTAAGCAAACGCCGACTCAATAAACTTTTCCATAATAACCTCGAATAATCACAAAAATAGTTCTTATATATTGATTATATTATACACCCAACTTCTGAAAATGTAAATAAAATTTGGGCAGGAAATACTGAGGGTGGATAAAGGATAAATTATTACAGTTGAGGCATTATAACCCAAACAATCTTAAAAGCTTTTGCCAGAAGTTTAGTTTTTCTTCCACTACAGGCTCATCGTCAACAGTTTCCGGAATTTCAATAGCTTCGGTCTTAATAACAAACTGTACAGATTTAACATTTGTATTCTTTTCCGAAACAAATGATGTTAGTTTTACATCATCTCCCGATACCGAAGAAATCATAGAATCTATTTCATCGCTGACAATAGTATTCATATCGGTGGTTTCATTCACAAATTCTGCCGTTCCGTCTTTCATTTCTTTTGTTCCATCAAATAACGCTTTTACACCGTCATTCAAATCCCCCACAGAAGTTTTTAGCGTACCCACATTTGCATAAAGGGTATTCATATTTAGTTTTAAGGTGTTAGCACCACTGGCTGCACTGCTGACTGCAGAAGTATATTCCTTTAGTCCCTCATAGAAAAGGCTGTAATTATCAAGTTGACCTTTCAATTCAGAAATACTTGCCACAGCAGAGTTTGCAGAATTGACAGCTTTAGTTATCTCATCGGTGACTTCTTTGGATTTCATTGTTTGGTCAATATAGCCGTTTTTAATTTGCTTTTTCTGCTCATCAGTCAAGGACTGAATTGCACCTTCTTTAATCTGTGTTTTTTGGTTCTCTGTAAGCTTGGATACAGCAGTTGTAATAATCTTCTGCTTTTCTTTTTCTGTCATAGCAGACACAGCTTGAGCAATCAACACCTGACCTTCATCAGTCTGCAAGTAGGCAGTTGCCTGTTTATTTGAATATCCACTTGCAACAAGTTGCTCCAAAACTGCCTGTGTAGCTACCTGTGCATACAATGTATCAGCCTGTGACTGAATATATGAAAGATAAATTGCCTCAACATTCTGCTCTACATAACCAGCGTAGATTTCATCGATGTTTGCATTTACCTTTGCTGTCACTTCTTCAAGAGCTTTATTATATGCCATAGTATAAACACTATCGGTATCCATTGTTTTCAAAAGCTCATTTAAAACTTTATCATAGTTTTTTGGAGAAAGCGTCACGGTTTTCAAGCCGTTCTTTGACAGTTCGGTATTCAGTACAGTTTCGGAGGCAGAGCATATTCCCTTAAAAGCACTGTAAGCACCATCGAGAAGTTCCTTGTTTTTTGTTGTAATTTCAGCAAGAACACTTGATAAATCACCGACACCACTATCCAATGCGCCAACACCGTTGTATAATTCTCCCACCTTATCATTTAAAGTGGTTGTACCATTGTACAGTTTATTTGAACCATTATTCAGTTCACCTGCGCCTTCATCAAGGTCATTTACTGCACCGATAATTTCATCAATTTTGCTTTGAATTTCGGCATCGTCAATCTCAATAGCAAGATTCAATTTGACGCCGTTAATGGCAATACCACTCATTTCAAAGTCGGTAACATTAGCGCTGATTTCAATATCAGCTCCCTTATTTGGCAAAACAGTATAGGTTAGCTGTTTATCACTGCCTACATTAGCAATCGTTGCACCGTCAGCAAGAATATTGTTACACTTTTTAGTGTCAAGCACAACTGTAGCCTGTAAAGCGCATCCTTCAAAGAAATCACCTTTACATTTCTTGTTATCGGTAATCTCCATTTTAATTTTCAAATTACCACTTTTTCCGGCAATCTCATCAGCAGAATATTCCTTACCGTCCATATAGTAACGAATTGCAATATTCCAAGGAATTACATTGTTATCAAGCTTACCCTCGTAATAAAGCTTGTGGGCTTTGGTATCAATAGTTACCCTTTCATCAGAGTAATCTATTTTATCCGTAGTAGTCATATTGCGAAGGTCTTTATATTTACCGTAGTCAATAATCTGACCCTTTTTATCAAGGTCAAAAATATTAACCACATTTATCTCTTTCACCGAGCCATGGGAATTAAGATTGATGTACACAACCTCTTCTTTTGGTGTATTTTCACTTTCTGCATATACTGAAGTTGGTAAAACACATACCATTAGAAGTACTGCAAGAAGTACTGATACTATTCTTTTCCTGTGTTTCATTATGCTTCCACCTTTCTTTTTGATTTTGACTTTTTCTTATGAATAACAAATCTGTCAAACAGATAAAGTAGTCCTGGCAAAACAAACAAAACGATTGCCAAGGAGAACAGCGCACCTCTGCCGATAAATATACCAAGCTGAGCAAGTAGTTGATTGGATGACATAAATCCAAGTAGAAAACCAACAACTGTAAGTACACTGCCAGAGGTCATTATGGATACGAATATATTGGAAATTGTATGTATAATTGCATCCTTTTTGTTTAGAGTTTCTCGGTTTTCTTTGTAACGGTCTGTCAAAAGAATAGCATAATCCACTGTTGCACCAAGCTGTATTGAGCTAATGATAAGATAAGCCAGGTAATAAATAGGGCTATCTGCAAAGTACGGAACGGATAGATTAAGCCATATTGCCGTTTCGATACTAAGTACAAGAATAAACGGAACAGATAGGGATTTCAGCGTTAACATCAACACCAAAAATACTGCACCGATTGCTGTCAAGTTAACAAGCACCATATCGGCAGTAATAGTTTCTTTTAAGTCATATGTACTGACGCCTTCACCTGCAAGATAGTTTTGGTCAGGATAGTATTTTTCTGCAACATCTCTTATTTTCTCTACAAGAGTAAAAGTTTCTTTGCCTTCATAGGGCACATCTACGGATAGCACCATACGACTGTAATTATCGCCCTCTAACAAAGATAAGGTACTCTCATCTAAGTAGGCAGAAGGTATCTCTGCACCTACCATATCCACATAGGAAATAATACTTGTAATTTCAGGTATCGTATGCAGTTCATCGGAGAGTGCAGTCTGGGTTGCCGTATCCCCCTTTGGAACAAGCAATACATAGTTATCACTTTTGCCGAACACTTCCTCAATAGAGGCAGTATCCTTGCCGTACTGCGTATCGGCACCAAGCATCTCCGAAGAACCATACAAGTAATCATTTGCGTTAGATGCTAAATAAGATGGCACAATCAGAAGT
This sequence comes from Ruminococcus sp., assembly GCA_045133515.1. GTDB lineage: Bacteria > Bacillota > Clostridia > Oscillospirales > Acutalibacteraceae > Ruminococcoides. The sequence goes on along the minus strand of JBGUUL010000039.1, from coordinate 83,687 downwards.
GCAAAAATACAAACCATTGGAATAGTAATTTTTTGTACCACTTTACCCAGCCCTTTAAATGATGGCATAAAAGAACCGTGTTTAGTCTTATCCAAAACTTTGTATGTACACAAAATCAAAGCAGGCATAAACACAAAAACTGTGATAAGGCTAATAGCAATACCCTTGGCAAGTGCAAGACCAAGATCAGCGCCAAGACGGAATTGCATCAAAACAAGTGCAATAAATCCGATAACAGTCGTCAGTCCACTTGACAGTATGGAAGAAGTGGATTTGCAAAGGGCGTCCACCATGGCACTTTTTTCATCGGGATTTTCTCTACGACATTCCTCAAAACGATGAAGCAAAAATACTGAATAGTCAAGGGAAACAGCAAGCTGTAAAACACTTCCTGCAGCATTGGTAACGAAAGAAATCTCACCAAAAATAAGGTTGGTGCCGTTATTCAGAACAATTGCAACACCAAGTCCCACAAGAACAATAATTGGCTCTAACCAGGAGTTGGTTGTTAACAGCAAAACAAGTAAAACGAATATAACAGCAATTACTGTGATTTTCAAAATCTCCGAAACAGTATTTGTTGTAACATCAGCTGTAGATACAGAATTGCCCGTTACAGCATTTTCTTCTCCAATAATTGAGCGAATTTCTGCAACTGCATCAATCTCTTTAGCTTCATCCAGGGTGAGAGTAAACAGGGCAGTATTATTTTTATAATAGGTTTCCACAGTATCTGCATCTAAAGTAGCAAGTGGTACTGTAATATCCACCGTATCATCAAGCCATGTTACTTCGGTTACCCCTTCTACCTCCTTTAGCTTGTCTTTGTACTCCAGCCCTTCGGGAATGGTAACATTTTTTATCATTACACGAGCATTAGGAATACCACCGTCAAATTCTTCTTCCATAATATCAATAGACATTGTAGATTTTGTGTTTTCGGGAAGATAATCGGTCATATCATAATTTACGCCAACCAACTGACTGCAAACCAAAGAAATTACAAAAGCAACTGCAAACAACACAAGAATCAGTTTTCGTTTGTTAACAAGTGCAGTATAAAATTTATTCATTGGTTGCTTCACCTCCTTGCTTATTACTCTGTCCTATTATTTCATAATATCCAAAAGCGCTCTTAACTGCCAAACGCAAACCGTCCATATCAATCCTGCCTTCTGCAGTAAAGTCCACCGATTTTATCAGCGTAACAAACTTTCCTTTTAGAAAGCATTGTCCTTTTTCGTCAACAGTCCCCTCCACAAGCTCTGTGTTTCCAAATAGCGACAGAAATCCGGTCAGTTTACCTTTTCCAACATTGACTTTTAGTTCTCCCTTTTTATGCCCTATGGGAGTTTTCATTAAAATGTCATAAACCCTCACAACATCCCCTCCATTTTTCCTCACATCATTATAGTCTTATGTACAATAGCATAATACGGTCAATTTGACCTCTTTTGGGTAAAATTCGGACAAATAGGGTGCATTTGAGGGTCAAATACCAATTTGCCCCACAAATGTTACACATTGTCCGTTGAAAATTTAATGGATAAGTATATAATAAATATGTTTGGAGGCTCATATATGAAGCACGAAATTACCACATATAATACAAAAAGAACCCTTGCAGATTCTTTGAAAAAAATTATGAAACAGAAGACCTTTTCAAAAATTACCGTCAGCGAGATTATTGCAGACTGTGGAGTAAACCGAAAGACCTTTTATTATCACTTTGAAGATATTTATGCTTTGCTCAAATGGATGTTTGAAGAAGAAGCCATTGAGGTAATTAAGAATTTCGATTTGCTTGTGGATTATGAGGAAGCAATCCGTTTTGTAATGCAATATGTCGATGACAATAATTATATTATTAGCTGTGCTTATGATTCCATTGGCAGAGATGAAATGAAACGATTTTTTTATGCCGACTTCATTGGCATTGTTACATCAGTCATTGATGCTGCTGAAGCAAAATTTGACGCTAAAATTGATAATGATTTCAAAAACTATGTTGCAAAATTCTATACAGAAGCACTGTCAGGAATGTTGATAGACTGGGTAAAGGATAAAGATAAACACGACAGAGAAAAGGTTGTAAGCTATCTGACTACAATAATCAAATTGGCACTTGAAAGCATAAAACTACATACAGAAAACAACAGCAAGGAGCAATAAAATCTACATAAAAAGGGTATAACCCCAGTAAAATGGAGTTATACCCTTTTTCTATTATTAGCCTTTGGTTAACTTATTTATATTATTACAGTACTTCTGCCCTCAACATCAACATCATACTGCTTACCCTTATAGTTCACAGAGAAGTGATACATATTATCATCAGTATTGACGAATACAAGGGCAGTGTCATCCTCTGCATTTCTTGCAAATGCCCAATGTAGGCACTCTGCCATAATCTGCTGATAGTCACCATATTTTAGTGCTTTGCTGTTTGCTCTAATTTTTGCAAGGTTGCCAATATGGTCAACAAGCTCTTGATTTTCAATAGGAATATTATCCACATCAATAGCAGGACGGAGAACAATATCTCCACCATTATTCTTATCACCCTTTATGCCCCACTCACTGCCATAGTAAATTGATGGCACGCCAGGCAGAGTATAAATAATTGAATAGCAGTTAAACAAATCCTTTGTATCCTTTATCATTGATGCAACTCTGTTTACATCGTGATTATCCACAAAGTTATAAAGTAGCTTATCCTTATATAGTCCCCATTCTGAGTTAAACTCCCTATTGACATTAAAGCTAATGTCACACAGGTTCTTACAATTCAGGCTGTTATACACACCATTGAAAAGTGCATAATTGGTAACAGAATCAAGTAAATCTGGCTGTAGCCAACGGGTGTATTCACCGTTGATTATTTCACCCATAAGCCAAAAATCCTTTTTCTTAGCTGTTGTCCTCTGTTTTAATTCTCTGAAAAATTGTAGGTCAATGCAGTCGGCAGCATCAAGACGAATACCGTCAATATCCCACTGGTCAACCCACATTTCCACTGCCTCAAGAAGGTGATTCCTCACATCAGGGTTCTTCATATTCAGCTTTATAAGCAGGTCGTGACCCTCCCAGGTATCATAACAGAAGTTATCATTATAGCTATTATTACCGTCAAACCTAAGACCACTGAACCAAGAACAGTAGGGTGAGCCTTCCCTGTGCTTTCTAACTTCCTCAAATGCCCAAAAGCGTCTGCCCACATGGTTAAAAACACCGTCAAGAACAATTTTGATACCATTTTCGTGGAGTGCCTTTGCCACTTTGGTAAAGTCCTCATTTGTACCAAGCCTACTATCCACAAGTCTGTAGTCTGTGGTGTCATAACCATGGGTTGCACTTTGGAAAATCGGTCCGATATATAGTGCAGTAATTCCAAGTCTTTTTAAATGTGGGATATAGTCAATTAGCTTTAAAATCTTGTTTGACTGATTATCTCCACCTTTATTTTCCATTTCACACCCAAAGAATCCCAAGGGATAGATATGATAAAACATTGATTCATTTATCCATTTTGTTTCCATTTTATTCACCTAATAAGAGTATTTGTAATTTTAACTAAATTATTGTTATAAACCACTATTATATTATAACAGAATATACAGTATTTTGTCAACGATAATTTAGTTCTTATGTTGATTTTTTACAAAACATATTTTTGATATTGTTATCCTTTATTTTATATGTTATTATAGGCATTGAGGAAAAGGAGGTTTATTTATGAAAAAATTCACAGCATTACTTCTTGCTTTTATTATGCCAATTTTTGCCCTTGTGGGTTGCTCAAGCGAAGAAGAACCAAGTCAGGTTATTAAGGGTTATAGCGACAGCAAGGCCTTTGCTGACGGTGAAGATGGCAGTAGGCAGGAGTTAACAAAGTATTTTTACGACCAGAGCTTTGACTCTAAGTTTGCAGAAAATAAGGAGTACGCAAAGGTTACCAAGGATAACAAGGAAGAAATCACTGGGTACATTCAAAACTTTGATGATTGGGCAAAGTATAGCACATTTAAAAATGACTATGACTTTGGTGCTGATAAAATCAAAGAAGGGGACTACTTCGTTATTGCCGACAAAAGCATTAGTAATGACAACTTAGGTGTTCGTAAAGTCAGAACAGCCTACAAAATGTATTCCCTATTCTATTATCAGACAGAAAGTCACACCCTATACCATATTTATATGGATATTACAACCTAATAAAATTGTTTTAGATATGACTGCATCAATTTTTGGTGCAGTCTTTTTTATATTTTGGGGTATGTTGGGCAGAATAAATTTATACTAAATCAAAGGAGTATTTTTTATGGTTAGGATAATAACAGATTCTGCCTCAGATTTTGAACCTCTGGAGCTACAGCTACTAAATGTAGAAAGTGTGCCACTTTCTGTCACCTTTGGCAACATTACCTACAAAGAAAACGTCAACCTTACTAAAAGAATGTTTTACAATTTGTTGAAAACCCATAATATGCCACCTACCACCTCCCAACCCTCACCTGAATGTTTTGAGGAAATTTTTAGGGATGCTGAAAATCAAGGTGACGAGGTTGTGGCTATTCTCATTTCCTCAAAAATAAGTGGCACATATCAATGTGGAAAATACGCAAGTAGTCACTTCAAAAACATTCACATAATCGACAGCAAAACAGCCTCAGCAGGACAGAGAATACTTGTAGAGGAGGCTGTCCGTATGCGTAACTCAGGCCATAGCAGTGAAGAAATTGTAAATCACCTTGAAATTCTAAAGGAGAAAATCCGTCTGTTTGCCGTTATAGATAGTGGTGACTCTGTAAAAAGAAGTGGCAGACTCTCTGAGTCTGAAAAAATCAACAACATCAGTAACATAAAGCCTATTCTCACCTTGGACAAGGGAGCACCAAAGCTAATTCATAAGGCTATTGGTACCCAAAGAGGTATAAACTATATTATAAAACAGCTCCAAAATCATAAGCCTGATACTAACTATCCTTTTCACATTATGTATGCACACAATCACCACATAGCTGTTAAATTTAAGGAACAACTCATTAAGGAAGGCTACCATATGACCGACCATTGTCTTGTAAATATAGGTGCAACAATCGGTAGCCACATCGGTGTAAATTCCTGTGGTATTGCATATGTAGAAAAATAACCCCTTCCGAAGAAGGGATTATTTCTTTTTAGGAATTATTTTTTGAACAGCAACCACCACAGCTACTGCAATCACAGGAACAACAGGACTTGCCCTGTTTTTTTGCCCTTATTCTGAAAAAGATAATCAAAAAGCAAACAATCAAAAGGATAAGAGCAACAATAATTGTACCAATATTAGTCATTAACCACTGAATCATAGCTGACTTCCTTTCTTCTGTGGACGGAATATCATATATAGCATAATCGCAAGAACCAACACTGCCACAGCAACACCAATGATGCTATATTCTCCTAAGAAAATACTGCCAAACTGATTTACCATAAGAGCAATACTGTATGCAAATATGCATTGATAGCCAACTGCAAACAGAGTCCACTTGCCACTATTCATTTCTCTTTTAATTGCACCAATGGCAGCAAAACAAGGAGCGCACAACAGATTGAAAATAAGGAAAGATAGTCCACTTACTACAGTAAAGTGAGCGCCGACACTCTCTGCGCCACCATAAAATACACCCATAGTACCAACAATATTTTCCTTAGCAATAAGTCCTGTTACAGATGCAACAGCAGACTGCCAGTTGCCCCAACCAAGAGGAGTAAAGAGCCAACTTATTCCGTTACCAATGTAGGCAAGTATGCTTCTGTCAAGCTGACTTTCACTAAGCATTTGGAATGAACCCTCTACCCATCCAAAGTTTGTCGCAAACCATACTATAGCTGTTGACAGCAGAATAATTGTACCAGCCTTTTTAATAAAAGACCAACCTCTCTCCCACATTGAACGGAGAACATTCTTCAAAGTTGGCATATGATATGCAGGTAGTTCCATAACGAATGGGGAAACCTCTCCAAGAAAAGGCTTTGTTTTCTTTAGAATAATACCAGAAATAATAATAGCAACCACACCTAAGAAGTATGCACCTACTGAAATAAAGGATGCCATTGTTCTGTTGTCAGCAAAAAGAGCTCCGGCCATCATAGCAATAATTGGAGTTTTTGCACCACAAGGAATAAAAGTGGTGGTAATAATTGTTATTCTACGGTCACGCAAGTTCTCAATAGTTCTTGATGCCATAATTCCAGGCACTCCACAGCCCATACCAACAAGCATAGGAATGAAGGACTTGCCAGATAGACCAAACTTACGGAAAAGCTTGTCAAGGACAAATGCAATTCTTGACATATAGCCACAGGCCTCAAGGAAAGCAAGTAGCAGGAACAGAACAAACATTTGTGGTACAAAGCCTAAGACTGCACCAACACCGGCAACAATACCGTCAATTATTAGGTTATGTAACCAATCAGCACAATCAATGCTGTCAAGTCCACTTGAAATAAGGTCAGGAATACTTGGAACAAAAATGCCATAATCCTCAGCAACAGGTTCAACAAACTCACCATTAGCCTTAAAATTCTCAACAGCATCCTTGTAGGACATCATAATAGTTGTATCCTCATCAACATTCTCAGGAATTGCATCATAGAATACTGTGTAGCTTACTTTTGAAAGCGTTTCCTCGTCAACCTTGTCATAGGTGACAAAGTAGTCCTCCCCTTTGTAGCTATCAATATTTTTCAGAGTTTTATCATAGTCAACTCCACTATCTGTCACACTAACACCTGCAAAGGCATCAATGGCATCTAATGTGTTGTTGTAGCTGTCAAGCTTTTCCTCATATTCACTCTGACCAACGCCGAAAAGGTGGAAACCCTCACCAAAGAGCTTGTCGTTTGTCCAGTCGGTACACCAGGCACCAACTGTTGACATTGAAATAAAGTACACAAGGAACATAATCACTGCAAAAATAGGCAAAGCAGCAAAACGGTTAGTGAGAACCTTGTCAATTTTTTCTGAAGTTGAAAGTCTGTTCCTATGCTTTTTAAAATAACAAACCTTAGTTATTTCCTCGATGCAGTTGTATCTTTCATTGGTAATAATGCCCTCTGCATCATCATCCAGCATTTTTTCGGTTTTCTCAATATCCTTTTCAATATGTTTTATAACATCATCAGGGATATTAAGGGACTTAATGACCTTATCATCCCTTTCAAAAATTTTAATAGCATACCACCTTTGCTGTTCCTCTGGCATATCGTGAATGGCAGCCTCCTCAATATGGGCAATTGTGTGTTCAACCTCACCAGAGAATCTATGTGGTGGCACAGGGACTTTTGTTTTAGCAACCTCTATTGCTACCTGCACTGCCTCATTTATGCCTGTTTCCTTTAGTGCTGATATTTCAACAACTCTACAGCCAATTTCCTTTGACAGCTTTTCAATATCAATTCTATCTCCATTTTTGTTGACAATATCCATCATATTTATGGCTACAACAACAGGCACGCCAATTTCAACAAGCTGTGTTGTAAGGTACAAATTTCTTTCAAGATTTGTGCCGTCAACTATATTTAAGATAGCATCAGGTGTTTCGCCAATAAGATGATTTCTTGCCACAACCTCCTCCAAGGTGTATGGCGAAAGGGAATAAATTCCAGGAAGGTCGGTAATAATAACATCCTTATTATTTTTAAGCCTTCCTTCTTTTTTCTCAACAGTAACACCAGGCCAGTTGCCAACAAACTGATTTGAGCCTGTCAGCACATTAAAAAGCGTGGTTTTGCCACAGTTGGGATTACCTGCAAGAGCAATACGCAAACTCATAATTTCCTCTCTTTCCACTTCTTAGTAAGCAATAGCTAACTCTAATTTATAAAAAATGGGGCATATGCCCATTTTATTCAACCTCAATCATTTCTGCATCAGCCTTACGGAGAGAAAGCTCATACCCTCTCACAGTAATTTCAATCGGGTCACCAAGGGGAGCTACCTTGCGAATAGAAATGGTCACACCCTTTGTAATGCCCATATCCATAATTCTTCGTCTGATTGCACCCTGTCCGTGAACCTTAACAACCTTAACAGCGACGCCAACTTTTGTGTCTTTAAGAGTTTTCATATTATCACTCCTATCTATGTATATACATCAAAAACTACATTTATGCAACGATTAGCCTTAGCTAACTCTACACTAAAAATAATTGGTTAGCCTTGTCTAACCGTTACTTATTATATATATTTTTATTCTATTTGTCAATAGTTTTTTTGTCAATATCTTTTTAAAAAAATACGGACAGTTTCCTGCCCGTATTTCTATACATTATTATGATAGTAGCATTTTGTCTGACTCTGCCTCAACACCTGCAATTTCTGCAAACTTCTGCATAAGGTCAGCCTTTGTCAGCTTTTTCTTTTCCTCGCCCTCAACATCATAAATAATCTGTCCGTTGTTCATCATAATCAGTCTGTTGCCGTGAACAATGGCATCATTCATATTATGAGTAATCATCATAGCTGTAAGGTTATCTCTTTCAATAATTTCCTCTGAAATTTCAAGGACCTTTGCAGCAGTTGTTGGGTCAAGAGCAGCTGTATGTTCATCAAGAAGAAGTAGCTTTGGCTTCTGTAATGACGCCATAAGAAGGGTAAGCGCTTGTCTTTGACCACCAGATAATAGTCCAACCTTTGAGGTCATTCTGTCCTCAAGTCCCAAGCCTAAAATCTTCAGGTTTTCGTGGAAAAACTCCTTTTCCTTTTTAGTAATACCCCACTTTAGGGTTCTTCTCTTGCCTCGTCTATAGGCAAGGGCAAGATTTTCAACAATTTGCATATCAGGTGCAGTACCCATCATAGGGTCCTGGAAAACTCTGCCAATATACTTTGCTCTTTTATACTCTGGAAGTCCTGTCACATTAACACCATCAAGGGTGATACTGCCATTATCCACAGGCCAAACACCTGTAATAGCATTCATAAGTGTGGACTTTCCTGCACCGTTACCACCAATAATTGTTACAAAATCACCTGGCTTTAGGTGGAGAGAAACTCCGTTAAGGGCTCTTTTCTCGTTAATAGTGCCTGGGTTAAAGGTTTTTTCAATACTATTTATTTTCAGCATCTAACTTTGCTCCTTTCTTCTTTGCTCTTTTAAAGGAGCTTTTGCTTTTCTTCTTAAGATATGGAACTGCAAGGAACAGAGCAACGATTACTGCTGTAAACAGCTTAAGGTCATTACTGTTAAGCTTGAACCAAAGAACAATGGTTACAACGATATAGTAAATAATACCACCTATTACAATAAATACAAGCTTGCCCCAGAAGTTCATTCTCTTGCCAAGGATTGCCATACCGATAACTTCACCTATAATAACAGCTGCAAGACCTGTAACGATAGCACCACGACCCATATTTATATCAGCAAAACCCTGATACTGAGCCATAAGTCCACCGGAAAGTGCCACAACACCATTTGAAAGTGCAAGACCGATAATCTTCATTGTGTTGATGTTGATACCCTGAGCAGAGCTCATTGAATGGTTGCTACCTGTTGCTCTTAGAGCAGAACCCTGTTCTGTTCCAAAATACCAGTAAAGCAAAACAATAAGGGCAAAGGCAAAAATTGCAGAAACAAGAATTGCCATTGGAACATCACCAAGAGTTAGCCACAAGCCATTTTCATTAAAGGCAAAGGATTTATTGGCTGATAAATCCATAATTCTTAGGTTAATGGAATATAGCGCAAGCTGTGTGAGAATACCTGCAAGAATAGCCGGAATACCCAGCTTTGTATGTAAAATACCTGTTACAGCACCAGCTATAAGTCCTGCAAGAACAGAAACTATAAGACAGGCCCAAATATCATATCCTGCAAGTCGCATCATAACTGTAACTGCGCCACCTGTTGTAAATGTACCGTCAACAGAAAGGTCAGCTACATCCAAAATTCTAAATGTAATATAAACTCCCAATGCCATAATACCCCAAATAATACCCTGGGCAACTGCTCCAGGTAGATTATTCAGAAGATTTAATGGGTCAAGGGACTGAAAATACTCAATCATCTGTTTTTCTCCTGTATTCTATAAAATGGAATAGGGGCAACGCAAAACTGCATTGCCCTATATTATTGGTTTTAGTAGTATTATTCCTCTGTTACAATCTTTTCATATCCGTCAGGAATCTTAACACCTAAAGTCTTGCAGATTTCCTCATTATACTTCTTTGTAACCTTTGGAGCATACTTAACTTCCATTTTTGAAATGTCAGCACCATTTACAAGTACATCATATGCCATTTCACCTGTCTGGCAACCAAGGTCATAGTAGCTGATTGAAAGTGTTGCAACACCACATCCAGAGCAGATGCCCTCTTCACCAGCGATGATTGGAACCTTTGCCTTAAGAGCAACATTGTTAATAGCCTTTGAACAAGATGCTGCTGTATTATCTGTTGGAATGTAGATAACATCGCTATCACTACAAGCTGACTTTGTAACAGATGCTACATCGTTTGAGTCAGCAAAGGAGAATTCTTTAACAGTAAGGCCAGCCTTTTCAAAGTGCTTTGTAATTTCTGTTGACTGATACTTTGAGTTTGGTTCACCAGAGCAGAATAGGATGCCAACCTTCTTTGCATCTGGGAAAAGTTCTGTAAGCATTGCTGCCTGCTCATCAAGTGGAGCAAGGTCAGATGTACCGGAAACATTTGCACCGGAAACACCTGTCCAATCCTCAACGCCAAGAGCCTCACCGTAATCTGTAACAGATGTACCGAGAATTGGGATTTCCTTTGTAGCACTTACAGCTGCCTGTAGAGCTGCTGTTGCATTTGCCATAATAAGGTCATCGTTTTCACTTACAAACTGATTTGTAATTGTTGAGCAAGTTGCAGAGTCGCCTGATGCATTCTGCTCGTCAAATGTAACTGTCTTGCCGTCAGCCTTTAGCTTCTTTTCAAGAGTTTCTTTAAAGCCTCTTGTTGCCTCGTCAAGAGCAGGATGCTGAACTAACTGACAAATACCAACCTTAAAGCTGTCTTTTGTTGTCTTTTCATCTTTTTTGTCTGATGTACTGCCACAGGCTGTAACACTAAGAGCCATAAACACAGCACAAATAACTGCTAATAATTTTTTCATAATTTTCCTCCGTTAGGGGTAATCCCTATCAATTTTGATGATATTATTTTATCACAGGGCTTTTCATTTGTCAATATCGCTTTAAAGCCCTAAAGCGAAATAATTTATTTTTGTAATATTTTACAAATTTCCACCAATTTTATTGACACCCTATCCATATTGTCAAAATATACACTTTCATTTTGTGCATTTGCCCAATAATAATTCCCTAAAAAAATTATTTCCTTTTCAAAACTGTCCTACATACTGTATTGAAATGATTTTATATTTATGTTATAATAAATGACAAATATTTTCTACAAAAATTTTGATTAGGAATGAGGACAATTATGGCAGAAGAAATTAAGAACAATGACGAGGTAATGTCTGGCAACTTTATCCATACATTTATTGAAGAAGATATTGCAGAGGGTGGCACTTATGAGGGTAAAACCGTACACACAAGGTTTCCTCCAGAACCGAACGGCTACCTCCATATCGGTCATGCAAAGGCTATTTGCATAGACTTTGGCACTGCTGAAAAATACAACGGAATTTGCAACCTTAGAATGGACGACACAAATCCAACAAAGGAAGATGTTGAATATGTTGACGCCATTAAAGAGGATATTAAATGGTTGGGCTTTGACTGGGGGGACAGATTTTACTATGCCTCACAGTATTTCCCACAGATGTATGAATATGCTGTTGAGCTTATTAAAAAGGGACTTGCCTATGTATGTGAGCTAAACGCAGAACAGATGCGTGAATACAGAGGTGACTTAAAAACACCTGCAAAGAGTCCATTCCGTGACAGACCTATTGAGGAAAGCCTTGACCTGTTTGAAAGAATGAAGAATGGGGAATTTGAGGACGGAAAAATGACCTTGCGTGCAAAGATTGACCTTGCTTCAGGCAACTTCTCTATGCGTGACCCTGTTATCTACAGAATCAACCATATGGAGCATCACGCAACAGGCAAGGATTGGTGCATTTATCCTATGTATGATTTTGCACATCCTATTGAGGACGCTATTGAGGGTATCACTCATTCCCTTTGCACTTTGGAATTTGAGGCTCACAGACCACTGTACGATTGGGTAATTCAGAATATTTCTGCTCCTGCAAAGCCAAGGCAGATTGAATTTGCAAGACTGGGCATAAACAACACAGTAATGAGCAAGAGAAAGCTCCGTACACTTGTTGAAGAAGGCTATGTAAAGGGTTGGGATGACCCAAGAATGCCGACTCTTTGTGGACTTAGAAGACGAGGCTACACTCCAAAGTCAATCAGAAGCTTTTGTGAACAGATTGGTGTTTCAAAGGTAAATTCAACTGTGGATTATTCCTTCCTTGAACATTGTTTAAGGGACGACCTAAATGACAGCGCACAGCGACTAATGGGAGTACTCCACCCTATCAAGCTGATTATCACTAATTATCCAGAGGGTAAAACTGAGGAATTTACAGTTGAGAATAATCCAAACCACCCAGAAGACGGAGTTAGAACAATAACCTTCTCAAGAGAATTATATATTGAAAACGAGGACTTCCTTGAAGTTCCATTCAAGAAATATCAAAGACTATATCCTGGCAACGAGGTTCGCCTCAAGTCTGCATATCTTGTAACCTGTACAGGCTGTGATAAGGATGAAAACGGCAATGTTACCACAGTTTATGCAGAATACGACCCTGAAACAAGGGGTGGTGACTCCCCAGACGGCAGAAAGGTAAGAGGAACTATCCATTGGGTTGATGCCAATAACTTTGTTTCTGCTGAAGTAAGGCTCTATGACAATCTGTTTACTGACCCTGAGCCAGACACAGCTGATAAAAACTTCCTTGATTACATCAATCCAGAGAGTCTTGTTATCCTTAAGGACTGCAAAATTGAGGCATCTGTAAAGGACAACAAGAATACTCACTTCCAGTTTATGAGGACAGGCTATTTCTGTACTGACAACAAGGATAGTTCACCTGAACACTTTGTTTTCAACAGAAGTGTTAGCCTTAAGGACGGATTCAAAAAGAAGAAATAAAAGGAAACAAAAACATCCCCCAAATATGGGGGATGATTTTTATAGAGAATTTGGAGAGAATATGAATACAGTACTTGTAACAGGTGCATCAAGGGGTATTGGCAAGGCGATTGCAGAGAAATTCGCAAAAAGTGGCTATGCAGTTGCTATAAATTATAATAACAACAAAAGCCTTGCAGACTCCCTTGCCCTTGATTTGATGAAAAAATATAAAGTTCCCTGTTGTGCCTATAAGGCAGATGTAAAAAACAGAGCCGAAGTTGACGCTATGGTGGAAAAAATAAAATCTGACCTTGGCACAATCGTTACCCTAATTAACAATGCAGGAATAAGCACACAGCAGGAATTTCGTGACATTACTGAGGAAAATTGGAGAGAAATGCTTTCAACCCACCTTGACGGAGCATACAACTGCACACAGGCAGTTCTTCCCCATATGTACTACAGAGGTAGTGGAAAAATCATCAATATTGGCTCTGTGTGGGGAGTTACAGGAGGTAGCTGTGAGGTGCATTACAGCACTGCAAAGGCTGGACTTATTGGCTTTACAAAGTCCCTTGCAAAAGAACTTGCCCCAAGTAATATAAATGTAAATTGTGTTTGCCCTGGAGTAATCCAGACAGATATGATGAGTATTTTTGATGATGAAACAATCAGTAATCTTAAAAAGCAAATTCCCCTTGGAAGAATTGGAACTGCCGAAGATGTGGCAAAAGCAGTTTCCTTCCTTGCAAGTAAAAATGCCGACTACATAACAGGCATTGTGCTGAATGTAAACGGTGGATTTTTGATATAAACGCAAAAATGGCTGTCGCAAATGCGACAGCCAAATTTTTTATTCGTTCATACCACAGCACTTTTTGTACTTTTTGCCTGAACCACAAGGGCAAGGGTCGTTTCTGCCAACTTTATTTTTCTTTACAATTGGCTTTTTCTTTGGCTTTTCGCCATTTTCTGAAACACCTGCCTGAGTTGGTACTGCAACCTGTTCACGCTTTAGTGCAACACTAATTGGAGATGGCAATGGCTGTTTGCTCTGATTATTCAGAAGAACCTGATGTGCCTCTGCTGCCTTTCTCTCCTCCTCGGCTCTTAAAGCCTCAATTTCCTCCTGACGAGCCTTGATCTTTGCAATCTTCTTAGGCTGTAGTAGGCACAGCTTAACTGTATCCTCACGGATTGCTGCTATCATTTCGTCAAACATATCAAAACCAACAAGCTTATATTCTACAACAGGGTCCTTCTGACCATAAGCTGCAAGGTGAATTGACTGCTTTAGCTGTTCCATAGCGTCAATATGGTCCATCCAATGGGTATCAACGGATTTAAGGAGATAAACTCTTTCCATTTCACGCATTGTTTCAGCATCAAGAATCTTTTCATTCTCCTTGTAGATGTCCATAGCCTTGTTTGTAATCAGCTCAACAATATCCTTTTTGTCCAGCTTATCAAGCTCATCACCTGTGAATTTTAGGAAGTCACTATCAGGGCAAAGCCACTTGTATGTTTCTCTAAGAGAAGAAAGATTCCAACTTTCTCTAAGAATGTTATCATTTACATAGATGCTTACATTTTCCTCAATAGTTTCCTGTAGCATCTTGATTATTGTATCGTGAACATCCTCGCCGTTTAGCACCTGATCTCTCTGACCATAGATAATTTCTCTCTGACGGTTCATAACATCATCGTACTGAAGAACATTCTTACGGATACCAAAGTTTCTTGTTTCAACCTTTTCCTGTGAGGATTCAATTACATTTGAAAGCATCTTGTTTTCAATTGGAGTATCATCAGAAACACGGAGAGTATTCATAATGGACTTCATTCTATCGCCACCGAACAGACGCATAAGGTCGTCCTCTGTTGATAGGTAGAACTGTGACTGACCAGGGTCACCCTGACGACCTGCACGACCTCTCAACTGATTGTCAATTCGGCGAGATTCGTGGCGTTCTGTACCCATAATGCAAAGGCCACCGGCTTCTCTTACCTTGTCAGCCTCCTCCTTAATTTCATCCTTGTACTGTTCAAGGAGTTCATTAAAGGTTTCTCTTGCAAAGAGAATATCCTTATCCTCTGTATCTGAATGAGCGTCAGCCTCGGCAATAAGCTCCTCGGAAAACTTCATCTTTCTCATTTGGTTCTTTGCCATAAATTCAGCATTACCACCAAGAACAATATCAGTACCACGACCTGCCATATTTGTAGCAATAGTTACTGCACCAAGCTTACCTGCCTGTGCAACAATTTCAGCTTCCTTTTCGTGGTGCTTAGCATTGAGGACATTGTGCTTGATGCCACGCTTTTTAAGCATTTTGGATAGCTTTTCTGACTTTTCAATAGAAACTGTACCAACAAGAACAGGCTGTCCCTTTTCGTGGCACTTAATAATATCCTCAATAATGGCATTAAACTTACCCATTTCTGTTGGGAAGATAATATCAGGCAAGTCCTTTCTTGCAAGAGGCTTGTTAGTTGGAACCTCAACAACATCCAGACTGTAGATTTCCTGGAATTCCTGCTCCTCTGTAAGAGCTGTACCTGTCATACCTGATAGCTTTTTATATAGACGGAAGTAGTTTTGGAAGGTAACTGTAGCAAGAGTTTTGCTTTCGTTCTGAACCTCAACACCCTCTTTTGCCTCAATAGCCTGGTGCAGACCTTCGTTGTATCTTCTACCAATCATCTGACGACCTGTGAACTCATCAACGATGATGATTTCTCCGTCCTTAACAATGTAGTCAACCTCATTTTTCATAACACCGTTGGCCTTAATAGCCTGGTTGATATGGTGCTGAATTGTAAGGTTGTCAGGGTCAGTAAGGTTTTCTAAGTTGAAGAATTCTTCTGCCTTTTTCACACCAAGCTGTGTAAGTGTAGCAGTCTTTGCCTTTTCGTCAACAATGTAATCAATGCCGTTTTCCTTGTAGAAGTCCTCATTGTCCTCCTTAGCGTCAACCTCGGTAACAACATACTTCTTCAGCTTTTTAGCAAGTGTATCTGCCCTTTGGTAAAGGTCAGTGGACTTATCACCTTGACCAGAAATAATAAGTGGAGTTCTTGCCTCATCAATGAGAATTGAGTCAACTTCATCTACAATGGCAAATGCGTGACCACGCTGAACCTTATTCTCCTTATAAACCACCATATTGTCACGGAGATAGTCAAAGCCCAGCTGGTTGTTTGTACCATATGTAATGTCACAGTTGTACATTCTCTGTCTTTCTTCGTTGTCCATCTCTTGAGTGATAAGACCAACTGTCAGGCCCAAGTATCTGTGAACCTTACCCATCCATTCACTATCTCGAGTTGCCAGATAATCATTAACTGTAACAATATGAACGCCCTCACCTGTTAGTGCATTAAGATATGCAGGAAGTGTGGCAACAAGGGTTTTACCTTCACCTGTTTTCATTTCGGCAATTCTGCCCTGATGAAGAATAATACCACCTGTAATCTGAACAGGATAGTGCTTCATACCAAGAACTCTGTATGCAGCCTCTCTACAAGTAGCAAAAGCCTCTGGTAGAATATCATCTGTTGTTTCGCCCTTTGCAAGTCTATCCTTAAGAATATTTGTCTGATTCTTAAGCTCCTGCTCACTCATAGCAGCATACTGCTCCTCAAGGGCAAGAACCTTCTGTGTAATTGGCTCTACTCTTTTTAACTCTCGCTTACTGTAAGAGCCAAACATTTTTTTCAATAAATTCATTGTTATCCATCCTTTATTTAATTGCTTTACGCATAGTTATCTATTTTAAGAGCTATTATACCATATATTTTCAGAAAAATAAAGAGGATATTCAAATCTCTCCCATATTTATTTATCACTTGTCTTAATATGCTCTAAAACCACCTTAATAATCTGAATAATTACAAGGGGAACAAATGCAAGAATTGCAACGTAGCCAACCTGTACACCTGTTAGGGTAGCAACACTAAACATTGAATGCATAAATGGAGCAAATATTACAAATGAAAGTAGGAATAATCCAAGGGCAAAGGCTGCTATGCTGTAAATATTAGAGGTAAGACCCAACTTGAATATTGAGTGCTTACTTCTACAGTTAAAGCCGTGGAAAAGCCTTGCCAGAGTTAAGGTTGCAAAAGCCATTGTACTTGCAACAGCAGGACTTGACTGTAAACCGATATAAAAAGCGATTATTGTTACAACTGCAATAAGAGCGCCCTGACCAAACATAAGACCTACAAAATCCTTTGTCATTATTCCCTTTTTAGGGTCACGAGGTTTTTGTGAAAGCAAGTCCTTTTCAGGCTTTTCCATACCTATGGCAATAGCTGGAAGTGAGTCTGTCAGCAGGTTTATAAACAGCAAATGTACAGGAGCAAAAGGAACAGGAAGTGCCATAAGAGAGGTAAACAGCACCACCAAAATTCCAGCCATATTGCCAGACAAAAGGAACTGAATTGCATTTTTGATATTTCTGAAAACATTTCTACCATTTGCAACAGCCTTGATTATGGTTGCAAAGTTGTCATCCTGCAAAATCATTGACGCAGCATCCTTAGAAACTTCTGTTCCTGTTATGCCCATTGCCACACCAATATCTGCCTTTTTTAGTGCAGGTGCATCGTTTACTCCGTCACCTGTCATAGAAACTATGTTGCCCTTTCTCTGCCAAGCCTCAACAATTCTTATTTTATTTTCTGGAGAAACTCTTGCATATACGGAGATATTTTCTATCTTTTCGTCAAGCTCATCATCACTCATAGCGTCAAGCTCCAAACCTGTTACAGATATATCCCCATTACGGAAAATGCCAATCTGCTTTGCAATAGCTGTAGCTGTGATTTTATGGTCGCCTGTTATCATAACAGGCTTAATTCCTGCTCTAATTGCATCAGCAACAGCCTGTTTTGACTCCTCTCTGGGTGGGTCAATCATTGAAACAAGACCAAGGAAGATGTAATCATATTCCGTTTCAACACTTAATTCTTCTTCAGACTCCTTATAGGCAAAGGCAAGAACTCGCAGTCCCTCCTCAGAATATTCATTATTCTGTTTAAGAATTAACCTCTTATCCTCATCAGTAATCGGACGAACACCATCCTTAGTGGCGATGTTTATACACCTGTCAAGAATTATATCAAGTGCGCCCTTTGTAAAGATGTGTGAAACTCCGTGCATTTTGTACTTTGAACTCATCATTTTTCTATCGGAGTCAAATGGCACTTCCTCAATTCTTGAAAGGCAACTTCTCATATCATTTTCATCAAGACCTATGTTACGGTAGCTTTCAAGCAGGGCGTATTCCGTAGGGTCACCAATTCCCTTTCCGTCAACAATGGTGGAATCATTGTTGAGAACCATATCGTAGAGTAGATGTCTGTGGCTTTCGTTGTCAAGGTCAAGCTGTTCTTCCCTTATGCTTTCACCATTGATGTAGATTTTCTGAACAGTCATTTTGTTCTGTGTAAGTGTACCTGTTTTGTCGGAACAAATTACTGAAACACAGCCAAGGCTTTCAACGGCCTTTAAGTCCTTAATTACGGCATTTTCCTTAGCCATTTTTTGAGTACCCATAGCCTGAACTATTGTTACTATTGAGCTAAGAGCCTCTGGAATTGCAGCAACTGCAAGGGCAACTGCAAACATAAGGGCATTGATAACCTTGTCTTGAGTTAGTCCTACTGTGCCAACTGAATAATTCTGCCACAAATTAAGTCCAAACACCACACCACATATAGCAAGAATAATGATAGCAAGGATTTTTGAAAATTTGTCAAGACTAAGCTGTAGTGGAGTTTTCTTTTCCTTTGCCTGATTCATTAGTGTAGCAATTTTGCCAATTTCCGTATTCATACCTGTGGATGTTACTGCCACAAGGGCTCTGCCGTAGGTAACAAGACTGCCAGAGAAAACCATATTGGTTCTGTCAGCAAGAGGGACTTCCCCTTCTATTACATCATCATTTTTTTCAACATTTGTAGATTCACCTGTCAGGGAGCTTTCGTTGATTTGCAAGGAATAGTTATTGATAATTCTACCATCTGCAACCACAAGGTCACCTGCCTCAAGAACAACAATGTCGCCCTCTACAACATCCTCTGAAGGAATTTCAATTTTCATTCCGTCCCTTATAACCTTTGCACTTGGCGAAGATAAGGACTTTAAACTTTCAAGAGATTTTTCAGCCTTAATGTGCTGAACAGTACCCAAAACAGCATTGAGGATAATTACTGTAAAAATTACAATAGTGCTTTCTAAGTTACCAGAAAAAATTGAAATTATTGCAGCAATAATAAGGATGATAACAAGCAAATCTGCAAACTGACTTAGAAAAACCTGTAAAACAGACTTCTTCTTCCCTTCCTCTAAAACATTTTTGCCATTCTTTTCAAGGAGGGCCTTTGCTTTGGCTGAAGAAAGGCCGTCGGTGGTAACACCAAGACTGTCAAGAACCTGTTTTTCTTCCATTTGGTAATAATTTTTCATTTTTCTTCCTCCAATTTTAGGGAAATAAAAAAGACTTTTATTGTATGGCATACCACTACCATACAATAAAAGTCTTGTCCTTTAAGATATAACCGATACCGAAAACGGTATGTACTGACGATTAATATCACAGATTATCTGCGAACTACTCCCCTTTAATGTGCCATAATTATATCACAGCTGTAAAGAGTTGTCAACATATTATTTTTCATTGTCCATAACAGCTCTACAGGCTGAAAGAGCAGATGCTGCTATAGGTTGAGCATTTTGTGAGCCATATCCCTCAACATCGCTTACAACTACTGCAAAAGCAAGTGGATATTCCTTGTTTTGACAATAGCCTACAATCCAAGCGTTGTTTTTGTCGCTACCTTCGCCCTTGGAAATTGTTATTTCACCGGTACCTGTTTTGGCGCAAACCTCAAGTTCATCGTCAAAACCTCCACCACCGTAATAATTAACAACATTATTACGCATCATTTCCCCAAGACGAGTTGCCACATCCTTGTCCATCATACTACTACCTGTGCCACCACCTGTAGTAATACCAATCTTTGTAAGGATACTTGCGTCACTACCAATAATATATGGAAGAACAGGCTTGCCACAATTGGCAATACCAGAACAGATAATAGCCATTTCCATTGGGTTTACAAGGTTTGTGTACTGTCCAACACCTGACCAGGCAAGTTGATTTTCCGATGCATCTTTTACATCATACTTACCCTTTGCAATATCAATATCACCCATAGCAAAAGAGCTGTTGATGCCCATAGAGTTGGCAACCTCAGTCATTTTTTCCTTACCAAGCTCCTCTGCAATTTTTGCAAAAACTATGTTGCAGGAATTACCAAGTGCCTGTTCCAAGGTTTCTGTACCGTGAGCATAGGAATCATTACAATGAACCTCACAGCTTTCATCATCTCCACCAATTCTCTCAACACCCTCACAGTACCATTCTCTTGTGTCGGCATCATCCATATACTTGAGAGCTGCTACTGTTGTTACAATCTTGAAAATAGAACCTGGAGTATAGGTACTGCTAACAACATTGTCAACATAAACACCTTCGTATTCATCTTGATTTTCCTCAGTTATCTCTGGTGGGTTGTTGGGGTCATATGACGGTGATGAAACATCACAAAGAACCTCACCTGTTTTGTAGTTATATACAACACAGGCACCCTTTCTGTCGCCAAATTCCTGATAAATCTGTGCGCAAACCCCAGCATCAACTGTTAAATCCATATCGCTGTTTGGCTTAAGTGATGCAGGAAGTCCAAGTCCCCAAAATGGGTTATAGCCTGTAAGATTCATTCTGTACATTGACTGAATTGATGTACCGATATTTATGGTATCGTCACCAACAACGTGTAGCAGACTTTCTCTTACACTTTGGTCATCATTATATAGTCTTTGTCCGTCAACTGACTTTGCAAGTTCAACACCAGCTCTATCCTTGATTGTACCTGCCTGTGTTAGTCCTCCGTCAGAGGAAATATGACGATTATACGCCATATTCATATATGTATTGTGTTCTGTAACAATATTATAGGAAAGGTATCCCAATCCACCAATAATAATGAGAACTACAATTAGTACCATCATACTTCTACGAAGTGTTCTTTTCATCGGATACAATTCCTCCTTTTTTAGTTATCCTCGTTTTTGTGAGTATGTTCTCTCGTCTGCTGCCTTAATAAAGGCAAGAAGTCCCCAGCAAGAAATCATTGAAGAACCACCTGCTGATACAAATGGGAATGTAACACCTGTAAGTGGCAGAATATCTGTAGCACCAAGAACATTAAGTGCCATTTGAACAATTAAAAGTCCTGCACTACAACAGGCTGAAATTGAATAGAAGGTACTTCTGCTTCTTGTGGCAATATCTCTTGAATAGATGGCAAGGCAAAGCAGGGCAGCAATCAGCACAAAGCCAACAATAATACCCATTTCCTCACAAACAAGACCAAACACAAGGTCACTTTCTGATGCAAAAACATACTTTAAAAATCCGTTGCCAATGCCAACACCAAAAAGTCCACCTGATGCAAGGTAAGTAAGCACTCTTGCCTGTTGGAAACCACCGTCAGAGGAATACTCAATAGCGTGTCCCCAGGTTTCAAATCTCTTTGCAATATATGGCTTAATTTTTAGTATCAATGCGCCACCACCTACTGCTGTAAAGAGGGCAAGGAGAACTGTTTTAATATCCCCTGAACGCATAAATGCAACAAATAGGAAGGTTGCAAAGAAGATAAGAGCTGTACCAAAGTCACCCATAAGTGCAAGCTCACCAACACATATTGCAGAGAAAACTATAAACTCAATTTTGTTTTTTCTTGTCATTATTGAGTCAAGAGTACCTGCTCCAATAAAGATATATAGGATTTTTACAAATTCTGATGGCTGAACAGAAATGCCACCAATTCTAATCCAGTTTGCAGCACCATTCTGCACCGAACCAAACACAAGGTTAATGCCCAGTAGTCCTATGGCTGCAATCATACCCCAAAATCTAAACTTCTGTACCCAATCCGGCTTTTCAAGGAGCTTTACAATAACCATAAATGCAACAATACCTGCAAAGGCAGTTACTATCTGCATAATTGCCATTTTTTCCTCTTGCCGAACCTGTAGCATAAGTCCAAGTCCCGTCATAAACAGCGCAAGGGACTCAAGCTCAAAGTTTGTCCTTTTCAACACAACTGTTGAAACAAAAAACAGTAGCCACCCTATAACGGAAAATACACCACAGTAAACAAATGGCATAAGGTCGGAGGTGTAGTAATTCCAAGATGCCTCAATAGCCATAAGGAAGTGGAATACTGTAATCATTATCATCAGCTTGTACTGCTTCATAGAAGCCTTTGTGCTGATTTTCTTCAGGAATCTATCAGGGCGAATTTCTCCGTCATATTCATCCCCTCGTTCCACTCTGAAAACAGTTGAGCCAACCTGAATATCATCATCAATCAGCACTTTTGTTCTTGTGGCTGTGGCATCATCAACTGCCTTTAGCCCCTTTTTTACACTGTGCTTAAGTGATGTAATAATGCTTGAAAAAAAACCTAAATTTCTTTCTTCTGCATTACTCTTAATTTTCTCTCCGTTAACATAAGTTCCACCCTTACTGCCAACATCGGTAATCATCCAACCCTCTTGTCGTCTTAGCAGGACACAATGGTCCCTTGATACAGACGGGTCATCAACCCTAATGTCAGAGCCTCTGGCTCTGCCAATGGAGTTTTCCCAAAACAGAACAGGAATTTTCTCCCCTGTAGTTAAATTGTGCAGGGTAAGCAGTGGTTTTTGTGGTCGCCTATGACGGCGCATAGATGCAAAAATGGCATAAACTATTACAACAGCATAAATTGGCAATATCACTCTAACTGCCAAAACACCGGCATCATATATCCATTGCATTTTTCTGCACCTCCTCTTGTGGTTATTATACTTTATAAATTAAAATTGTCAATAAAACTAAGTGTGGGGATTACCCCACACCCATATAATTATTCTACTGTAACGGACTTAGCCAAATTTCTTGGCTTATCAACATCATTACCCTTTGCAAGGGATGTGTAATAAGCAATAAACTGTAGTGGAACAATACCAAGCATTGGCATAAGAATTTCCCTAACCTTTGGCACTTTAATAACCTGGTCAGCAAAGTCTGTGTCAACAGTACATTCCTCGTCACATACAAAGATAACCTCTGCACCTCTTGCCTTAACTTCCTTAATATTAGAAACAGTCTTTTCAAGAAGTGTGTTCTGAGTTGCCACAGCAATAACTGGCATACCTTCTTCAATAAGGGAAATTGTACCGTGCTTTAATTCACCAGCTGCGTAGCTTTCGCTGTGAATATAGGAAATTTCCTTTAGCTTTAGAGAACCCTCCATAGAAAGAGCATAGTCAAGTCCTCTGCCAATATAAAGCAGAGATTCTGCATTTATCAGGCTACTTCCTGCATATTGACAAGCGTCAACAACCTTATCAATAGTTTCCTGCACCTTTTCTGGAATATCATAAAGGTCCTGTATAAGCTCACTACATTCATCCTTAGTAATCTGTCCCTTGGCATAGGCAAGCTCAAATGCAAACAAATACATAACTGCAATCTGAACCATATATGCCTTTGTAGATGCAACTGCAATTTCAGGACCTGCGTGAGTGTAAATCAGCATATCAGCCTCTCTTGCAATAGAGCTACCCTTTGCATTAACAATAGCAAGGGTTTTTGCACCCTTTTCCTTTGCAAGAGCCATAGCAGCCTTACTGTCAGCTGTTTCACCACTTTGAGAAATAATAATTACAAGGTCGCCCTCACCCACAAGTGGATTTCTGTAACGGAATTCAGATGCAATAACCACATTAACAGGAACTCTTGCAAGTCCCTCAATAACATACTTACCAACCATACCTGCGTGCATTGCTGTACCACAGGCTACAATGTGGATATTTTTAAATTCTCTCAAAGTTTCCTCTGTAATGCCACATTCAGAAAGGTCAGGCATTTTGTCATAAATTCTTGGAAGAATTGTCCTCTTAATTGCCTCTGGCTGTTCGTGAATTTCCTTAATCATATAGTGTGGATAGCCACCCTTTTCGGCAGCATCCATATCCCAGTCAGCCTCCTGGATTTCCTTTTCAACAGGAATAAGGTGTTTGTCATAGAACTCCACACCCTCATTTGAAACCTTTGCGATTTCATCGTGGTGCATAAGGTAATATTTTTTTGTATAATTGAGGATTGCAGGTACATCAGATGCTATAAAGTTCTCGCCCTTATCCTCTCCAACGCCGATAATAAGTGGGCTCTCTCTCCTTGTTGCATACACAACATCAGGCTGGTCTGCAAAAATAATACCTAAGGCAAAGGAGCCTCTTAACATACGAATTACATTGTGAATTGTATCAAGGGCATCGCCATTGTACTTATAGTCAAGTAGCTGTGCAACAACCTCTGTATCTGTTTCAGATAGGAATTTTCTGCCTTTTTTAGTCAGATAATCCTTTAGCTCAATGTAATTTTCAATAATACCGTTATGTACTATTGTTACCCTACTTCCTGAGTGAGGATGAGAATTTACATCAGATGGCTCGCCGTGGGTTGCCCATCTGGTATGGCCAATACCAGCGTGACCAATAGGCTTACCCTCTTTTTCCATTTTTTCGGATAAATCTTTAAGTCTGCCCTTAGTCTTAGCCACCTTAATTTCGCCATTCTCAAAAACAGCAATACCTGCAGAGTCATATCCTCTATATTCGAGCTTTGTAAGTGCAGAAACTAAAACATCACTGCAATCTCTTGGTCCTACATAACCTACTATACCACACATAGCTTTATCTCCATACTAATTTATTTTATGATTAAATGTTGGAACAATTTCTGCCAACATTTCAACTGTCTTTTCGTTATCATTATTTTCAGCAAATTCCTTTAGCTTTTCAAGCTGAGGAATCAGCTTATCCTTATCAATATCAATCTGATTACCAATAAAGATTTTCTTGTTATCGGTTTTTTCAAGACCCTCTTCGTCCACAAGTAGCTCCTCAAAAAGCTTCTCCCCTGGACGTAGTCCTGTAAACTTAATTTCCACATCCTTATAAGGCACTTTACCATACATTCTGCAAAGGTTCTCTGCAAGGGTTGTAATCTTAACAGGAGCACCCATATCAAGTACATAGATTTCTCCACCCTTTGCCATACCTGCAGCCTGTAGCACCAGAGAAACAGCCTCTGGAATTGTCATAAAGTAACGGATAATATCCGGATGTGTTACTGTTATTGGTTTTCCACTTTCAATCTGCCTACGGAATAGTGGGATAACAGAGCCATTACTGCCAAGCACATTACCAAAGCGAGTTGTAACAAACTCTGTACCTGTGGTATTTTGGCTCATATACTGTATAATCATTTCACAGCATCTTTTGGTTGCCCCCATAACATTTGTAGGGTTAACAGCCTTATCTGTGCTAATCATTACAAACTTCTTAACACCATACTTTTGAGCAAGAGATGCCACATTAAATGTGCCAAACACATTGTTTTTAACTGCCTCACCAGGCACAGTTTCCATAAGTGGAACATGCTTGTGGGCTGCTGCGTGCCATACAAGCTCAGGCTTATATTCCCTAAAAATCTGTTCCATTTTATTATAATCTCTGACAGATGCTATAACTGTGCTAAGGTTAAGACTATCTCCGTATTCAAGGACTAACTCCTGCTGAATATCGTATGCGTTATTTTCGTAAATATCAACAATTACAATCTTTTTAGGATTATATTTTGCAATTTGACGGACAAGCTCAGACCCAATGGAGCCACCTCCACCTGTTACCATACAGGTTCTATCCTGAACAAGAGTTCTGATTGACTCCTTGTCAAAGGAAATTGGCTCTCTGCCAAGCAAATCCTCAATGTTGATTTCCTTAGTCTGATTAAGGAGGTGAGCCTCCTTACCATCTTCAAAAAGAATTTGACTAATGTATGGAACAATTTTGATTTTCGCCTTTGTCTTTGAGCAAATTTCAAGTATTCTTGTCCTATCTTCCTCATCACAGGAAGGGATTGCAAAAATCAGAAGGCTAATATTTTCCCTCTCAACAATATCCGGAATATCATAGGTTGAGCCAAGAACACGAAGTCCCTCAATATTGGTATTGTGTTTTCTAATGTCATCATCAACAAAGCCAACAGGATGTAGCTTCCTGCTGTCGTTATGCTCATCATCCTGAGCTGTCTTAATATCGTGGAGTATCATTCTACCTGCGTTACCACAGCCGATAATCAATGTTTTCTCCATTCCCTCAATTTTTCCTGCATCAATAATCTTCAGGAAAGCTGTTTTGAAAATAAGTCTGAAAAGCACAACGCCCACAACAGCAAAAAGAGCCGTAATAATTGTATATGGTATTACATAGTTAAAGATGCTGTACCTTAAGGAAAGCACAAGGGTACTGACTATCATACCCATTGCCACACCGGCAACGCAAGAAAGGTAATCCTTTGCGTTGAAGAATCTCCACACCTTATTATATGCATCAAAGAGCCACAGGAAAAACACAGTAAAAATCACATTTATTACTGATGACACAATTACATAAGGTGTATCAACCATACTTATATATCCTGTTTTAAAGCCAAGTGCAGAAAGGGTAAAGTTAGCAACTATTCCACAAAGAGCAATAATAACCATATCAGCAAGGCAAAGCATAGCCTTGCGCATATTAAAACTTCTTGGTAACTTCATATTCATCCTCAATAACCCATATATTTTTTACATAATTATACATATTCATTATATACCATATTTTTTTAAAGTCAATAACATCAGATTAGACTTTGGGAGTTTTAATGAATATCCCCTTAGTTACCAAAGACTTCCTTAGCTCTTTCAACAGAAATTGACGCTGTTTTGCAGTAATAATCGGCACCAATCTTCATTGCGTAATCCTCAGTAAGAACTGCTCCACCTACCATTACAAGGGTATCTTCAAGACCCTTTGTATTTCTGATAAGCTTGATTGTTTCCTCCATACTAATAAGTGTGGTGGTCATAAGGGCAGAAAGTCCCACAAGGCGCACATTCTCCTTTAGAGCAGTATCTACAATAAGCTGGGGTTCAACATCTCTGCCAAGGTCGATTACATCGTAACCATAATTCTCCAAAAGAACTTTAACAATATTCTTTCCAATATCGTGAATGTCACCCTTAACAGTAGCCATTATGATTTTGCCTTTGGAAACTGTTTCTGTGCTACTACTTGCAAGCTTTTCCTTTATAATTTCAAAGGCCTGTTGTGCTGCTGTAGCAGAGGAAAGTAGTCCTGGTAGGAACACCTTGCCCTGTTCAAACAGGTTACCCACCTTGTCAAGGGCAGGAATAAGCTCCTTGTCAATAATTTCAAGTGGGTCGGTTGTCTTTAGCATTTCTGCTGTAATGTCGTGGCACTCCTTCTTAAGTCCCTTCATTACAGCATCACCAAGGGTCATTTGGTGATTTTCCTTAACTGTTTCTATTACATAATCGCTATACTTTTCAATATAGTCACGGCTTTCCTCATCATAACCCTGTAGAACTCTAAAGGCTCTAACAGCACCTGCCATACCAAAAACAGCAGGATTGATAATAGGTAGGTCAAGACCTCTTTCCATAGCCATTGTAAGGAATGTCTGATTAAGAAGTGGTCGGTGTGGCAGTCCAAAGGAAATGTTACTAACACCAAGGGCAGTTTTAACCTTGTATCTTTTCTTAATTTCCTCCAACGCCTGTAAAGTCTGCACAGCACCACTTTGCTGAGCAGAAACAGTAAGGGTAAGGCAGTCGATATAAATATCCTCTTCCCTTATACCATATTCCTTTGCTGTCTTAATAATTCTCTCTGCAATCTCAATTCTCTTTTCAGTAGTTTCAGGAATTCCATCCTCGTCAAGTGTAAGACCCACAACTGACGCACCATACTTTGCAACTATAGGGAGAATAGTTCTAAGGCTCTTTTCCTCACCGTTAACAGAATTTACAATGGCTCTACCATTATAGACCCTAAGACCTGCCTCAAGAACCTCTGGCTTTGTGGAGTCAAGCTGTAGTGGCAAATCAACAACGCTCTGAACAGCCTTTACAACCTTAACCATCATTTCCTTTTCGTCAATTTCAGGATGTCCCACATTTATGTCAAGAATTTCTGCTCCGTCCTCTGCCTGACTAATAGCCTGTGACAAAATATAGTCCATATCGTTGTTCACAAGAGCCTGTTTAAACAGCTTTTTGCCTGTTGGGTTGATTCTTTCCCCAATAATTCTTGGCATATTTATCTCAACAACATTTGTGCCTGAGCATACTGCTGTGGTGTATGGTTTTGTTTTCTTTTCATATTTTTTACTGCTTAGGTTTTCCTTTAGCTCTCTTATGAACTCAGGAGTTGTTCCACAACAACCACCCAGAATCTTAACGCCATACTCTGAAAGGTTTGAGAGCTTTTCGCCAAATTCCTTTGCTCCCATTGTGTAGGTATTTGTCACAGGGTCAGGAAGTCCTGCGTTTGGCTTTGCAATAACAGGAACATCGCTAACTTCACAAATTCTCTTTAAAATAGAGGCAATTTCATCAGGACCAAGAGAACAGTTAAGTCCAACTGCATCTGCACCAAGTCCCTGCAAGGTAAGAACCATAGCCTCAGGTGGTGTACCCTGGAAGGTTCTTCCGTTTTCTTCAAAGCTCATTGTACACAGAACAGGCTTGTCGCTGTTTTCCTTACAGGCAAGAAGGGCAGTTTTTATTTCAAGCAAATCTGTCATAGTTTCAAGAGCAATAACATCGTAGCCATCACTTGCAGTAATTATTTCCTTAAATATATCGTAGGCTTCTTCAACAGATAAAGTACCATTAGGTTCAAGTAGCTGACCAATAGGGCCAATATCAAGGGCAATAAGGGTGTCTGTACCCTTTACAGCCTTTTTACAGCAATCAACAGCAGAGGCAACAAGCTCCTTAACTGAATAGCCAATTTCCTCCACCTTGTATCTGTTGGCAGAAAAAGTATTTGTACAAATGATGTCACTACCTGCATTTACATACTGCTTGTGAACATCAACAATAGCATCAGGGTTTGTAATATTCAGAACATTGGGATTTTCCCCCATTCCGATTATGCCCTGTAGCATTGTACCCATTCCACCGTCATATATAATAAAATCTTTTTTCAGTAATTCTTTGAATGTCAAGTTGATTCCCTCCTGTAGGGGCAGTTTTTGTTGTTGCACCTGTCACATTTTGATTTACATTTCAGGCTTTCATCACCAGTCTTAGTTTTGCTAAGACCAATAATTGCAGTTACGGATTTTGAAGGGTTCAGCATAAGACTATTTGTTAGGTTAAGACCGATTTTCTTTTCCGTCTGCAAAAGCCTTACAATATCCCTTTGCTTTTCAAGTGGGTAGTCACCGTAGCCTGGGCTAAAGCGATTTGTAAAGTAGTAGCCCTTGTATCTTTCCTTTAGCTCCAATTCAATTTTGTCCATAAATTGCTCAATAGCAACTGAGGCAAGGGCGTCAAACACCACAGCTTGAGCCATATCCGTTATTTGAATTTTTCGCATTAGCTTATCAATATACATTCCCAAAGTGGCAGCAATAACCACAGCTTTTTGACAAGGCTTAAGCACCTTTTGTATGTCCTCGCCACCAAGAATAGGACTTGTTTTTTCAATCTCTGTAAATGTATAGGCAGGGCGACACACCTTGAGAATATCCTCCTCTGCTCTATCCATAAGCTCATTTGTCATATTGTCGGGACTCATAGCCTTTGCTCCCAAGTAACGCAAGGCTTCACTTCTGTCAAGATTAGAAAGAGTTATCATAGAAGTTTACCTATTGCCTCTGTAATTTTTCTTGCAATATATGGGTTGTTCATTGTGTAAAGATGAATACCATCAACACCATTTGCAATTAAGTCAACAATCTGTTCAACAGCATAGGCTATGCCTGCGTCCCTTAGTGCCTCTGGGTTATTTTCATACCTTTGCATAATTTTTGAAAATTTTGCAGGAAGGCTTGCGCCACACATTGACACCATTCTCTGAATTTGATTAACATTTGTAACAGGCATAATTCCGGCTGAAACAGGCACATCAATACCTGCACATCTTACCATATCCATAAAGCTATAAAAGGCTGAATTGTCAAAGAAAAGCTGAGAAATAAGATGCTCTGCACCATTTTCAACCTTTGTTTTTAGGTGACGAACATCATCAACAAGGCTTTCAGCCTCCATATGCATTTCAGGGTAACAAGCACCTGAAATTCCAAAGCCACCCTTTTCCTTTATATATTTACACATATCACTTGCGTATTTAAAATCCTTTTTAGGTTCAACACCAGGAACAATATCACCACGAAGGGCAAGGATATTTTCAATGTTCTTTTCCTTTAATATTGCAAGTTCACCGTCAAGGCTCTCTCTGTCATTGTTAACGCAGGTAAGGTGAGCAATAGTTTCAACACCTAAATCATTCTTTATTCTTGACGCAATAAGAGCTGTGTTGTGGTCAACTGTGCCACCTGCTCCATAAGTAACAGAAATATAAGATGGTTTTAGCTCTACAAGCTCATCAAGTGCCTTATATACTGTTTCAATTCCACTTGTCTTTTTTGGTGGGAACACCTCAAAGGAAAGTATTGTTTTGTTGTTCTTTCTGCCATTTTCATATATATCTCTGATTTTCATTTTCTTCTCCATTTTCTTAATCAAATTTCTTCTGTAGTAATAATCTGTGCAAGGTATGAATTTCTGTACCTTTTGTCAGAGCTAACTTCCTTAATTACCTCTACACAAGGAGGAATTGGAATTTCTGTATCCTCACTGCTGACTTCACATTCAAGGAACGCTCTGTCACTCCAAAATGGGAACACATCAAGCTCATAATTAAATCCATTATAAGTAAAGGTATGCCGTACCTTTTCAATGGTATTATAGCCCTTTTTCTTCATTTTCAGAATTTCAAGGTACTCGTCCTCTGTAATTTCATCCTCATACTCTACCCTTGTAAGGTCAGAAATCTTCCTTTTAAAGGTTTTGGTATAGGTGTAGTGACCATTCTTCCCTCTTTTACGGATTCTGCCATAAGCATTATGCTCCACATAGTCCGTATAGGTCTGAGCAATCTCCGTATAATCATACTCCTCCATATTACGGAGAGCCTCTATATTTGGAAAGCGAATCAGCCATTTTCTTTCTATCTCCAACGGTTCAGCCATAATTACACCTCTATATTACTATACATAGAGTTCATTATAACATATGATTAAAATTTTTGCCATATTTTTTTGCATATTCTTAAATTTAGTGGTATATTATTAGTATTAACTTAGCTGTAAGGTGATATATTTTGTTTATAAAGAGGCACAGAACTATGTTTATAATTCTATGTATATTAACTGCACTTGCTTTGCTATATGCAGGAAATGTTATTTATTGCAGTAATACTCTAACCTACAATGAATACACAGTAAAAAGCAAAAAGGTGAAAAGCTCTGTCCGATTTGTTGCAATATCCGACACAGAGGGTAAGTCCTTTGGGGAACACAACCAAAGACTTGTAGAGAAAATAGATAAGGCAAAACCAGAGTTTGTTCTCATCCTAGGGGATATGGTTGAAAGGTCAAATGGTGACTTTAGTGAAGTAACAGAGCTTTGCAAAAAGCTCACCAAAAAGTACCCTGTTTACTATATTCTTGGCAACCACGAGCAGTTTGATTTTGAGGATTATAATAACTACGAAAGTGAGCTTATCTCTGCCATTGAAGAAACAGGCGCAAACCTTCTTGTGAATGAAATGACAGATTATCATACAAATGGTGGTGACCGTATAACATTGGCAGGACTGAAAAACTACCCATTCTATGACTATGATGCACCTCTTTTTGACAATGAGGAAAACAGGCTGTTTCAGAAATATCTAAATCAACAGGATGACAGTCACTTCTCACTACTGCTGATACATCAGCCTGAAACCTATATATGGAAGTTTAGTGAATATAATATTGACCTTATGATGTGTGGTCATACCCATGGTGGTGTCATAAGATTACCATTTGTTGGTGGTCTTTATGCCCCAGAACAAAAATGGTTCCCAGAGTACGACAAGGGATATTTTACAAATGGTAAAGCAAGTATGATAATCAGCAGTGGACTTGACGGAGCAGGAGCAATACCAAGATTTAACAACCCACCTGATGTAACAGTTGTAAATATTACACCTGAAAATTAGTATATCTTCCAAAATCCTTGCATAACATTAACTGTCCGTAAGGGAGGTTAATATATGAAAGGAATAGTGGAACAACGAGCTGTAACACTGGGAAGGCATATTGCAGAAAGTGGAGATACAGTCCGTCAGACTGCAAAAAAGTTTGGCATTAGCAAAAGCACTGTCCACAAGGATGTTAGCTCTCGCCTTAAAAAAATAAACCCTGACCTTTACGCCAAAACAAGAAAGGTGCTGGAAAAGAATAAAAAAGAAAGGCACATCCGAGGAGGACTTGCCACACGGGAAAAATATCTCCATTTAAAACAGCAAAAAGCACAAAGTTCGTGAAGCTCCACACCTATGTGGGGCTTTATTTTTAACAAATATTATAAGAAATTGTAACTTTACTTTACAGTTGGAAATATTAGTAGTATAATATTTGCGAGTAGTGTTTATTGACTATTGGAGTTTTAGAGAGGAATAATTATGAGAAATATACCGTTTTCTCCTCCTGACATTTCACAGGCAGAAATTGATGCTGTTGTTGAAGTTCTAAAGTCAGGCTGGATTACTACAGGTCCAAAAACAAAGGCTTTTGAAAAAAAGATTGCACAGTGGTGCAACACAGAAATGGCTGTGTGCCTTAACTCACAAACTGCCTGTGCAGAAATGACCCTTCGTATTCTTGGGGTTGGTCCTGGGGATGAGGTTATTGTACCAGCCTACACCTATACAGCCTCTGCCTCTGTAATATATCATGTTGGTGCAACCCCTGTTATTATTGACTGCAAGGAAAATTCCTACGAAATGGATTATTCAAAGGTTGCAAGGGCAATTAACGAAAAAACAAAGGTAATCATCCCTGTTGACTTGGCAGGTGTAATGTGCGACTATGACAAAATTTTTGAAATAGTAAGAAGTAAAAGACATTTGTTCAAACCTGCAAGTCCAATTCAAGATGCCTTTGGCAGAGTTATTGTTATGGCTGACGCAGCCCACGCCTTTGGTGCAATGCAAAACGGCAAAATGTGTGGTTCTGTTGCAGACTTCACCAACTTCTCATTCCACGCAGTTAAGAATCTTACAACTGCTGAGGGTGGTGCTGTCACTTGGAAAAGCCATAAAGGTATTGACAATGAGGCTGTATATAAAAAGTATATGCTACAGTCCCTTCACGGACAAACTAAGGATGCCTTTACAAAAAATCAGGGTTCTTCTTGGGAATATGATGTTGTTGACACTCAGTACAAGTGCAATATGCCTGATATTACCGGTGCTATTGGTCTTGCACAGCTTGGTAGATATGAGGATATGCTGACAAAGCGTCACAAAATAATTGATATGTATAACGATGCCTTTAAGGATATGAATATTCAGGTGCTTAATCACCACGATGAAAATTCCCGTTCATCTGGACACTTGTATTTTGTCAGATTTTTAGGCAAATCAGCAGAGTTCAGAAATGCCTTTTATAGCAGAATGGCAGATTACGGAATTATGTGTAATGTCCACTTCAAGCCACTTCCAATGCTAACGGCATACAGAACAAAGGGCTTTGACATTACCGACTATCCTAACGCATATAATATGCACAAAAATCAACTCACCCTGCCAATGAACACCAAAATGACATTTGATGATGTGGAGTATGTTATAGACACTTTCAAAAAGGTCTATGCAGAGCTTGATAGTAAATATTAAATAACTCAAAGGAACAGCTACAAACGGCTGTTCCTTTTTTCTTTTAAAGAAATACATAATTTTTGTTGAAATTTTTGTTTTTTGTATTATAATAGTAGTATAAGGGGAAGTTTGTCTTTCTCTGTAGGATTTTGAAATTAAAAACTAACAGGAGGGTTATTATGAGTAACGGAAAAATTCTCATAGTAGATGATGACCTTAATATCTGTGAACTGCTAAAGCTCTATGTTGAAAGAGAGGATTATGCAGTTGTTATCGCAAATGACGGTGAAGATGCAGTAAACAAATTCAGACTTGAACGTCCCGACCTTATACTTTTGGATATTATGTTACCTAAAAAGGACGGTTGGCAGGTTTGCAAGGAAATTCGTAAATCAAGCGACTGCCCTATTATTATGCTAACTGCAAAGGGTGAGCTTTTCGACAAAATTCTTGGTCTTGAGCTTGGCGCTGATGACTACATTTGCAAGCCCTTTGAGGCAAAGGAAGTTATTGCCAGAATACACGCAGTTCTTCGTCGCACTGCAAAACAAAGTGAAGAAGAAAAAACTGACGAAATTGTGTGGGACAAGCTGTCAATCAACCTATCAAGCTATGAGCTAAAGGTTGATGGCAAGTTAATTGACACTCCTCCAAAGGAAATGGAGCTTCTCTACTACCTTGCAAGTAACCCTAACAAGGTTTTCACAAGGGACCAGCTTCTTGACAAGGTGTGGGGCTTTGAATACTATGTTGACAGCCGAACTGTAGATGTTCACATTAAAAGACTAAGAGAAAAAATCAACGGTGTTTCCGAAGAATGGTCACTAAAAACCGTTTGGGGCATTGGATACAAGTTTGATGTGAGAAAGTAAAATATGAAGTTATCCCTATTCAAGAAATATCTCGTTACCACCATTAGCATTATTTTGGTTAGCTTCCTTATTTTAGGCGCCTTCCTTATGGCATTTGTCAGCAAGTACTGGAACGGTCTTGAAAAGGACCAGATTAAAAGCAGTATTGGGGATATTGGCAGTCTTGTCTCTGACTGTATGGCAACAAGTAATGGTAAAATATGGATTGATGATAAAAATGAATGGTATATGGTGGAGGCTCTCTGCCACAGTTACAACTATGACTTAATTGTAACTGATTCTGAGGGAGTTGTTTACAAAATAACAAGGCTTGATGATGAAATCAAAAGAGGTTACAGAATAAACAGCGAGATTATGAACAAGCTTTATGAAAGCAAAAACTATGAGTCATATGAGGGAACAAATGATTTTTATGATGATACAGAAATCTGCGTTGCCTCCCCTTTTAAGGTTCAGATTGGTCTTACCAACACCCTTGCTGGATATATATTCATATGCTCTAACGAAACCCTGCAAAACGACCTACCTTGGCAGGTATTTAAAATTTTCCTTTATGCTGTTGTGGCATCTCTTATAGTTTCCTGCCTACTTGCAGGATTCTTCTCCTACAGACAAGCTACTGTTCTAAAGCAGTTGAGTCAACAAGCCAGAAAATTAGCTATTGGTGACTTTTCAGGAAGAATTACTGTAAACAGAAAGGACGAAATCGGACAGCTTTCCAAGGCATTTAACGATATGGCTGATGCACTTGAAAAGGAGGAGGCTGTTCGCCGTGACTTTATTGCCAATATTAGCCACGAACTAAAAACTCCGATGACAACAATTTCAGGCTTTATTGACGGTATTCTTGACGGTACAATTCCAAGGGGAAAGCAGGACCACTATCTCTCCATTGTTTCCGAGGAGATTACTCGTCTTTCAAACCTTGTGGCATCAATGCTAAGCCTTGCAAGAATGGAAAGTGGCAAAACTAACCTTAATAAAAGCAGTTTTTCTCTGCCACAGACTATTGTTTCTATTCTTATGACCTTTGAACCAAGGCTTGAAAGCAAGAATATTGAAATTGAAGGACTGGAAACCACAGACGGCATTACTGTTTATGGTGACGAAACCTTGCTACATCAGGTAATTTATAACCTGTTTGAAAATGCAGTTAAATTCACACCTGAAAATGGTAAAATCGTATTTAATGCAGAAAACAGGGATAATCGTATCTATTTCAGCATAAAAAATAATGGTAAAAGCATTTCAAAGGAAGACCTACCATTTATCTTCGATAAATTTTACAAGACGGACAAATCTCGTAGTGAGGACAAAAAGTCTATGGGTCTTGGTCTGTACATTGTAAAAACTATAATCAATCTTCACGGTGGCGAAATTGTTGCCACAAGTGACACAATAAAACAGGAAACCTGCTTTTCTGCTTGGATTCCTGAAAAATAATGGAAGTAGAGAACTATTATGTTATCAGAGAACAATGATTTTCAGGTTAATAACCCTGCCCCTGCCCCAATTCCAGAGCCTTTACCGGAATTAAAGCAGACAAAAGCTCAGGGTGGATTTAGTGGTGCAATCAACAGATTTTGCAGTGAGGAAAGTCCTGCTCCCGTCCAACAAATGCCGGACTTTACAATAGGCAAAGGTGTAGAAGCCCCACAAAATGTTGTATCAGAGCCACAGGATAACAGCACTAAAAATGACTTTCAAACTGCTGTTATTCCACAGGAACAGAATAATCCTACCACACAGGTTTATCAGCAGGGTAAATTCACCTTACCAAAGGAAGAACCAAAGTCAAAAAAGGGAGTTATTACCCTAATTTTCCTAATGTCGGTGGTGCTTATTCTTGCCTGTGCAACTTTCTGTATTCAGCTTTTTGACACAGATAAAAAAAGCTACAACAAAAGCATAAATAATATTCCCGAAGGAACTTCACCTGACTATTACAGTCAAGAAATTCCAGAAGACTATGACGCCTACTATGAGGCTATTGTGAAAAGTGTTGCAGAGCCAACCACTACATCAAACAAGGGTAGCTTTACCAACAAAAAATGGAGTGGTATTGTTCTTGAAAATCAGCCTGACAGCTCCAAAAACCACTCTGCACAATTTTCCTTTGAAAAGGTTGCACCATCAACTGTTGGTGTGCTATGCTATACAGATGAGATTGATAGAGATGAAAGTGCCGAAAACCAAGGTACAGGCATTATTATCAGCAGTGACGGCTACATTGTAACAAACAGCCATGTTGTAGGTGACTCTACAAATGCCTATAAGTACCAAATAATTGACGAAAACGGCAAAAGTTACAAGGCCTCCGTTGTAGGTTACGACACAAGGACAGATATTGCAGTGCTGAAAATCAAGGCAAATAACCTTAAGCCTGTTCCTTTCTGCAAAACATCGGAAGTTAAAATCGGTGACGATATTATTGCAGTTGGCAACCCAGGTGGCATAAATTTCCAAAACAGTCTTACAAAGGGCATTGTTTCTGCAAAGGACAGAACTCTGCCAGACTCCAATGTAACCTACATTCAGACTGACGCAGCCATAAACCCAGGTAATTCCGGTGGACCTCTTTGCAACCTTTATGGTCAGGTGGTGGGCATTACCACAGCCAAAATTAACTCAGATATGTATGAAGGTATGGGTTTTGCAATTCCAAGTGATACTGTTAAGAAAATTGCTGACAACATCATAAAAAACGGATATGTTAAGGACAGGGTAAAAATTGGTATTATCGGTACAGCAATTACCCAATCTATTTCAGAAATGTATGATGTGCCAATGGGCATTATGATTACAAAAATTGATAAAGACAGCGACCTTAATAATACCAAAGTAAAGCCAAAGGATATAATTACAGAGATAAACGGTAATACGATAACTAACTTTAGCGATATATACGCAGAGCTTGAAAAACACCAAACGGGTGATAAGGTTGAAATTACGGTATATCGACACAAAGATAATAATAAAGACGGTACCACCTTTACCGAAGTAATTATTTTAGGTAACGAATAGACAAAAAGGCTGATGCAAAATGCATCAGCCTTTTCTTAATTATCCAAATGGAGCTGGTGGCGTGATTTGAACACGTGACCCACGCTTTACGAGAGCGTTGCTCTACCCCTGAGCTACACCAGCTTATCTCTACAATAATACTATCTAACTTTTCAAATGTCAATATTTTCCTAATTTTGCCATAAATTTACAGTATAATTTTCTTCGTGAATATTATTCACAAAAAACAGACAAAGACCTTTTTCTAATATATAATTAGGATTAGAGATTTAAAACAAGTTCTGTTTCTCTAAAATTATGTTATAAATTTGCTTTTATTATACACCATATTAGAAAGGGGATAATTGTATGGCATCCAACTCAAGCATAAACATAGGACCACTTTTAAAAACATACAGAAAAAACTGTTCTCTAACACAACAGCAGGTTGCAGATGCTCTTAACATTAACAGGACAACCTACACATATTACGAGTCAGGAAAAACCGAGCCATCAATTGAAACACTCCACAAGCTTTGCAGAATTTTTGGCATTTCATATGATGACATTATGCCTGACCTTATAACCTCAAAGGTAAAGGATTTACGCTTTATTCCAAGGGGATATCAGGAAATTTACACCCTTACAAAGGAAGAACAGGACTTTATAATCA
The DNA here is from genome assembly GCA_045133515.1 of Ruminococcus sp. Lineage (GTDB taxonomy): Bacteria > Bacillota > Clostridia > Oscillospirales > Acutalibacteraceae > Ruminococcoides. Next base: position 45,096 of record JBGUUL010000039.1, on the reverse strand, counting down.
AATTCCGTACTCTTTCTGATGAGGATAAAAATGATATTATGAAGAAAATGAACGAGGCATCAGAATCAGAATAATATTTTCTCAAAAAATCTTTACAAATCAAATTGCCTGTGTTATAATACATAGGTCAGCCAACTCACGGATTATGGAGTATGCCCCTATGGGGAAGCCTTTTTCCTTAACCTGTGACTGGGCGATATATTAAAGAAAGGTGGATAACACAATGTTAAAAGAAGAAAAGACAGCTATAATGCAGGAATATGCTACTCACGAAGGTGACACAGGTTCTCCTGAGGTTCAGATTGCTCTCCTTACAAAGAGAATTAAGGACCTTACAGCTCACCTACAGCAGCATCCAAAGGATCATCACTCAAGAAGAGGTCTTTACAAGATGATCGGTCAGAGAAAGAGCTTACTTAAGTATCTAACAAATGTAGATATTGAAAGATACCGTTCAATCATCAAAAGACTTGGTATCCGTAAGTAATAGGCAATTTATGTTAGGGCGAAGGTCACTCCTTTGCCCTGCTTTTGCATAACAGAACCAACAATTACAGGATTTTCGCTATAGTTTTTAGCGGTAAAACGATTGCATAATCAGAAAAATAGCTTTGTGCATTGGTTTTATTGCTAAAACGGAAAATCCTGTAAAGAAAATAAACACATTTACAGGAGGTAAATTATGAACAAACCTATGGTATTTGACAAGTTCAGAACATTTGAAACTGAATTTGCAGGCAGACCACTTGTTGTTGAAACAGGTAAAATGACACAACTTGCCAACGGTGCTTGTCTGGTTCGCTATGGCGAAACAGTAGTACACGTGGCTTGTACAGCATCTGAAAAGCCAAGAGAAGGAGTTGACTTCTTCCCTCTTTCAGTTGACTATGAAGAAAAGATGTATTCCGTTGGTAAAATTCCAGGGTCATATCTAAAGCGTGAGGGCAGACCTTCTGAAAAGGCTATCCTTACTTCCCGTGTAATTGACAGACCAATCCGTCCTCTTTTCCCAAAGGATATGAGAAACGACTGCTCAATCGTATGTACAGTTATGGCTGTTGACCCAGACTGCTCACCAGAAATTGCAGCTATGATTGGTACTTCTATTGCTATTTCAATTTCTGATGTTCCTTGGAATGGTCCTGTATCATCTTGCTCCGTTGGTCTTGTTGACGGCGAAATTGTTATTAACCCAACACTTGAGCAGAGAGCTGTTTCTGATATGGCAACAACAGTTGCTTCCACATCAGAGAGAATTGCTATGATTGAAGCAGGTGCAAACTGTGTTGATGACGACACAATGTACAAGGCAATTATGGCAGGTCACGAGGCTAACCAGCCAATCATTGAATTTATCAAGGGTATTCAGGCAGAAATTGGTAAGGAAAAGTTCTCCTACCCATCAAATGACCCTGACCACGAAATGTTTGAGGCAATCTACAACTTTGCTGAGGCTGATGTTAAGGTTGCTATGGATACAGACGACAAAAATGTTCGTGACGAAAGACTGCTCCCAATCTACGATGCTGTTCATGCAAAGTTTGATGAAATTTATCCTGAGCAGGAAGCTAAGATTGATGAGTGTATGTACAAAACTCAGAAAACTATTGTAAGAAGATGGCTACTTGACGAACAGAAGAGAGTTGACGGCAGAGGTATGGACGACATCAGACCTCTTGCATCTGAAGTTTCAGTTCTTCCAAGAGTTCACGGTTCAGGTATGTTCACAAGAGGACAGACACAGGTTCTCACAGTTGCAACACTTGGTTCAGTTTCTGAACAGCAGTACCTTGACGGTATTGACGAAGAAGAAACAAAGAGATATATCCACCACTACAACTTCCCAAGCTATTCTGTTGGCGAAACAAAGCCAAGCAGAGGTCCAGGCCGTAGAGAAATTGGTCACGGCGCTCTTGCAGAAAGAGCCTTAAAGCCAGTTATTCCATCAGTTGAGGAATTCCCATATACAATCAGACTTGTTTCTGAAATTCTCTCCTCCAACGGTTCAACCTCACAGGGTTCAATCTGTGGTTCAACACTTGCACTTATGGATGCAGGTGTTCCAATCAAGGCACCTGTTGCAGGTATTTCCTGTGGACTTATTACAGAGGGCGAACGCTGGATGACAATGGTTGACATTCAGGGTGTTGAGGACTTCTTCGGCGATATGGACTTTAAGGTAGCAGGTACTAAGGACGGCATTACAGCTATTCAGATGGACCTTAAGATTTCAGGCCTACTTCCAGAAATGGTTAAGGAAGCACTTGAAAAGACACATATTGCTCGTAACTACATTCTTGACGAGGTTATGCTCAAGGCTATTGCTGAGCCAAGACCAGAGCTTAGCAAGTATGCTCCAAAGATGTTTACAACTCAGATTCCAGCTGATAAGATTTCCGAGGTTATCGGTAAGAGCGGTAAGGTTATCAAGGAAATTCAGGCTGAATGTGACGTTAAGGTTGACATTGAAGAAGACGGCGAAAATGCAAATGTATTTGTTGCAGGTCTTGACACAGAAAAGTGTCAGAAGGCACTTTCAATTATTTCAATGATTGCCAACGGTCCAGAAATTGGCGCTATCTATGTAGGTAGAGTTACAAGAATTATGGACTTTGGTGCATTTATTGAAATTGCTCCTGGTATGGAAGGCCTTTGCCACATTAGTAAGCTTGATGTTAAGAGAACAGAAAAGGTTACTGATGTTGTAAATGTTGGCGATGTTATTCGTGTTAAGGTTGAGGAGCTTGACGATAAGGGCAGACTTAACCTTTCAAGAAGAGCTGTTCTCATTGAGGTTGACGGTATGACACCTGAAAATGACCTTGAGGACAAGCCAAGACGCAGAGGAAACAACAGATACGGCAGAAGATAATTTTTAATATAAAATATAAAATTTGTTGGAGGTTGTGCAGGAATGTACAACCTCTTTATGTTAAAGAGGTTAATTATGAAAAAGCTACTTAGGAATACAGTTGCAACAGTCCTTTGCATTCTCTCTTTCACATTTATCCTACCTGTTGCAAATGCAGAAACAAATGACACTCTTAAAGGAATGACTCTTAAGGAGAAAATCGGTCAGATGATTACTGTGGAAATTCGCAGTTTTAACAACAAGAATTTCACAGAAATGAACAGTCAAGTCAGCAAAATTATTTCCGACACAGGAATTGGTGGAGTTACCCTTTTCAGCGAAAATTTCAGTTCCACAGAACAGGCTGTAAAGCTGACTACGGACCTACAAAAATCTGCTTTAAAATCAAAAAACAAAATTCCACTGATGATTAGCACCGACCAGGAGGGTGGCTATATTACAAGGCTTAACACAGGCACTTCCCTACCTGGCAATATGGCGTTGGGTGCAATAAATGAGGAAAAATATGCAAAACAATGTGGTGAGATAATCGGCAGTGAGCTGTCTGCCCTTGGTATCAACACAGCCTTTGCTCCCTCTCTTGACATAAATTCAAATCCTGAAAATCCAATTATCGGTACTCGCTCCTTTTCCTCCAATCCCGAAATCGTTAAGAATTTGGGTAATGCAATGATACAAGGAATTATGGATAACTATGTTGTGCCAACAGTAAAGCATTTTCCAGGTCACGGTGACACAACAGAGGATTCCCACACAGAACTTCCAACTGTTGACAAAAACCTTCAGGAGCTATTAGAATGTGAGCTTGTTCCATTTATGTCAGCAATTCCAATGGGTGTTGATATGGTTATGACAGCACATATTCAGTTCCCACAAATTGACGATACTAAGGTGAAGAACAAGGATGGCAAGAACATTGTTGTTCCTGCCACCCTATCAAAAAAGATAGTTACAGATATTCTCCGAAATCAAATTGGGTTTAATGGTATTGTCATTACAGACGCTATGAATATGGATGCAATTAAGGCTAATTTTGAAATGGCCGATGCCTGTATTATGGCTATAAATGCAGGTGTTGACAGCCTACTTATGCCTGTTTCTATTACTGACAAAAATAGTGGTAATAAGCTGAAAAGTTTAATCAACCAAATTGCCAAGGCTGTTGAAAGTGGCAAAATTCCTGAAAAGAGAATTAACCAGTCTGTAAAGAGAATACTTGATGTTAAGGAGAAGTACGGTATTCTCTCCTATTCAGCACCAAGTGTAGAAAATGCACTTGCTGTTGTTGGTAGCAAGGAGCATCACGAAACTGAGGCTGATATTTCAGCAAAGGCAATTACGGTGCTGAAAAACGAAGGTAACATCCTCCCCTTTAAGCCAAAGAAAAACAGTAAAATTGTACTTGTTTCAGCCTATGAAAATGAACTTCCACTTTTCGATTACTCAATGAACAAGCTGAATTTCAGTAATGTTAAGTACCAAACCTACTGCTATAACAGTGACAAAAAGGCAACAATTCTTAACGCTGTAAAAAAAGCTGAATACATAGTTGTATTGGCTGAAATGAACACAAAAGATGACCTTCCAATCAGTAGCACTACCACTAAAATGACAAGGTCAATTATGAACACTGCAAAATTGTACAAAAAGAAATGTGCAGTTGTCAGCGCAAATTTGCCCTATGACACAGCAAACTACACAGATGCACAGGCTCTGCTTTGCTCCTACGGCTGTAATGGTATGGATGACACCGACACAGACCCAACTAAACCTACAGAACACACCTATGGACCAAACATTATTGGTGCTATGGAGGTAATCTTTGGCAACAAGACTCCACAGGGTAAGCTCCCTGTTGATGTTCCAAGTGTTAAGGATAACAAAATTGACACAAAAAATCTTGCCTTTGAACAGGGCTTTGGATTGGATATTAGCGAAAAGCAACCAACCACAGAGGAAACAAAAATTCAAAGCACCACAGAAACAACTATTGCAAACACCAATGCTAAAACGGACACAAAGGAGGAAAACCTCCTTACTAAAAACAATGTTTATGGCTACATATTTGTAGTTGGTGGATGCCTTGTGGTGATACTGCTAATAGCTTATATAATAGCCTGTATCAAATCTTCCAAAAAGAAAAAGAATAACAAGCATTAAAAAAACGCTGTAAGGAACAATCAGTTCTTTACAGCGTAATTTATTTAACTATACTAATATCTATATTATCAATTTTTAGCTTTATTTTTTCTTTCCTTTATTTTTCTCGAAAGATAAATTGCAGGAGTATCAAACAGACTTGTTGCAACATAGATAACATAGCTTGAAAGCATAATGCTAATTAGTGTGCTAAAGTCATAAACACCTACAAATGCCATTAGTGTAAACAGCGCAGTGTTGAGAATCTGAGAAATTAGGGTTGAACCATTGTTCCTCAGCCACAAGAACCTCTTTTTGTCACCAAATTTCTTTTCTGTAAAACCCCACCACAGATGATAAAGCTGAACATCCACAAACTGAGAAATTGCATACACAACTAAGGAAGAAAGCATTACCCTTGGTGTATTTGAGAATACTGCTGAAATTGAAGGCATTACCCAGTCGTTTTCTGACGGTGTATATAGCATCCAGCTTTGAGAAACAATAATAAAGAATATGGATGTAAAAACACCAATACCAACTGCCTTGTTTGCCTCCTTTTTTCCCTCGTTTTCACTAAGAATATCTGTAACAAGGAATGTTACTGCAAAGAAAACATTACCAAGGGTTTGCTCCATACCAAAGGCATTTACAAGTATAAGTGCCTCTATGTTGGCTATAATTGTTGCTATGGCAGTAACAGCATACAAACCAGCCTTTCCAAAAAGCCAATAAGCAAAAAGTGCCCCACCAAAAATAAAAATTAGAGAACCTACAAGTAAAAGAGCGTTAATCATTTAAAAACCTCCTGAACCTTATCACCAATTCCAAAATCAAGGTTATCCATAAGAATATCCACCCTGTTATTGTCAATGTATTTTGGTGCAATATTTTTTCCAAAAACATTTATTACATCATTGTCAGGCTTAACCTGTGTTGAATTTTCATTCATAATATTCACGCAAACTCTGTCAAAATACTTCAAACCTGTTTCAATATCCTTTTCCATACTTTCCTGTGTTTGTCCTGAAAGTCCAAAGAGCAGACAAACCTCGTCGGCATAGTGGCTAATTTCCTCAGGTGTTGCATTTCCAAAGCCCTTTTTCATCACCTTTTCCCTGTAGTCTATGTCAAAGGTTTCCACACCTGTTTTGATAATAATCTGAACACCTATTTCAGCGAATTTTTCTCTTATAATTGGCACTTCTTTCCTATGCATCCAGTGACTCTCAAAGTGAAGGTATTTTATTTCCTTTTCTCGGCACACCTCTGCAATAAGGTCCATTGTCTTTTCGTCAAGGTCACAAAAGCTACCTGAGTTAATAACCTCAAGCCTACTATAAAGACCTGTCACCTTTTTAAGCTCTCCCCTATTGAGAATAAAATTCTCCTCTTGATTATCACATCTGTCAAGGTGATAATCGCAGAAAGTGCATCTTTTCCACCTGCACCCACTACCTCTTAAAAGCACAATTTCACGAGGATTTTTCTCTTTAATAATACTGTATCTTTCCATTATTTCTCCTTCTTACGGCAAGGAGCAAAACAAAAGGGCGCACTACGGCGCCCAACAATCTTTTGCTATAGTCCGTAGTTTTGTTTATCGTCAGGATGGTTCCGAACTGACGGGCATATCGCCAAGGCACATTATATATCATTTAGAAAAATAAATCAATAGGCAGGTAAGATAATTCTTGATTTAGAGTTAAAGCAGATGTAAAATATAATCATAGGAGATGATTCTGTGAAAAAGTTTTTATCTATTTTTATAATAATTACTCTAACAGCTATGCTATTTGGCTGTGGTTCTACAGAAAACAAAAAGGAGGAAGAAAAGGTGAGCATTGAAACAGGACACACAATTTACATTCGTGAAGGCTATTCTAAGGAAATTAAGGCGATTTTCACAAGTACAGAAAGTGACGCAACAGAAACTGTTACTCTCGAAAAGCTAAAGTCAGGCGAAGATTATAACACCTATAGCTGTACCGGTGACACAGAAAAATATGACCGTGTACAGTTTATCGGTGATGACTCTGACAAATCAATGGTACTTGTTTTTAATGAATATGTAAATGGTTATCATCTAAAAACCGGAGGCAATCAGGGCAACACAGGTATTCCATTTGTGTATGACAAAGCAGAAACTGAAATTAAATACGAAACTGTACCTCTAAAGTATGGTGATACTGAAAAGAAAATATTTATCTGGACTCCTGAAGGCTACGATAAAAATGACAAAAACACAAAGTATTCTGTTATTTATATGTGTGACGGTCAAAATCTTTTCTCGGAATATTCAACAAGCTACGGATGTTGGAATGTAGCTGAAAGCGTTAATTCTATGATGGCAAACAGCGACAAAAGGTGCATTATTGTGGGCATAGATAACGGTGACGGCAACCGTGATAATGAGCTTACCCCAAATATCGGCAAGCTTTCATCTTATGTGGGTTCAGAATTTGAAGATGGCACAGGGGAAGCTTTCAGCAACTTTGTAGTAAAAACAGTTATGCCCTATATAAACAATAACTACAATGTCTTTACCGACAGAGAGAACACCTCAATCTGTGGTAGCTCCTCAGGTGGCATTGAGGCCTTTTATATAGGTATGGAGCATCCCGACAAGTTTAACAGCATTGGTGCTTTGTCCCCTGCATTTATTCTTTTTGAGGAAGATGTGTGGAACAGCTACCTTAAGGGAATTGATTTTAAGGGCAATTATCCATTTATCTATACCTACTGTGGACAGGGTGATACCCTTGAAAAGGATTTATATACAGGTACAAAGGCTATGCTAAGTTATCTAAAAAATATAAACTACCCACAGGAAAAAATTGTGTTCAAGGAATACACAGAAGCTCAGCATAACGAGATATTTTGGAGAGCAATCTTCCCTGAATACCTTAAATACACTTTTAGTCTTGACAAAACCACTTTAAAGGACTAAAATAGATGTAACAGCATTGACAGGGACAGGCTGTGACTACTTACCTACAGAGAGTTGCTGTGTGGTGGAAAGCAACGGAAAAGGTCACATCAAATCACCCTTGAGCCGACAGCTGAATTTAGTAGGTTCGTCCGTAGGTTCTGCGTTAAAGAACAACATATGATAGTATGTGCAAGAGTGGTATAGCGAAGAATTGGTCTTCGTCTCTTTGTGAGGCGAAGACTTTTATATTATTTAGGAATAGAGGGAAAAGAATGTTAACACTTGACAAAATCTACCACGCATCTCACGTTTTAAGAGATGTGGTTAGAGAAACAAAGCTTGTTTCTGCTCCAAAAATTAACCCTGAATGTCAGGTTTATCTAAAACCGGAATGTTTACAGCTGACAGGTTCTTTTAAGCTTAGAGGTTCAGGATATATGATTTCACAGCTTTCTGACGAGGAAAAGTCCCACGGTGTTATTGCCTGTTCAGCAGGTAACCACGCCCAGGGTGTTGCCCTTGCAGCTACAAAATACGGAATCAAATCTCTCATCTGCCTTCCTGACGGTGCTCCAATCTCAAAGGTTGAGGCTACAAAGGGCTATGGTGCAGAGGTTTGTATGGTTAAGGGTGTTTATGATGATGCCTACAACAAGGCTATTGAGCTTAGAGATGAGTGTGGCTACACATTTGTACATCCCTTTGACGACATCAATGTTATTGCAGGTCAGGGTACAATCGGACTTGAAATTCTGGACGAAATGCCAGATGTAGATGCTATTGTAGTACCAATCGGTGGAGGTGGACTCATTAGTGGTGTTGCCTTTGCAGCGAAAAAGCTAAATCCAAAAATCAAGGTTTACGGTGTACAGGCTGCTGGTGCTCCAAGTATGTATAATTCCATTAAAGAAAATAAGATAATTACACTTGACGATGTAAACACTATTGCTGACGGAATCAAGGTTAAAGAGCCTGGAGAAAACACCTTCCAGCTTGTAAGAGATTATGTTGATGAAATTGTCACCGTTTCTGATGATGAAATTTCCTCTGCTATTCTTGCACTTATAGAACAGCAAAAGATGATTGCCGAGGGTGCAGGTGCAGTTTCCGTTGCAGCAGTTATGTTCAACAAGCTACCTATCAAGGGTAAAAAGGTTGTATGCGTTGTTTCAGGTGGTAATATTGATGTTACAATTCTTTCAAGGGTAATTAAGAGAGGTCTTATGAACACAGGCAGAAACGCAAACATCTGTGTTGAGCTTATGGATAAGCCAGGACAGCTTGAGCTTGTATCAAGCATTATTGCAAAATGTGGTGGTAATGTTACTTCTGTTCACCACGAAAGAGCAAGTGAAACTGCCGACATTAACGGTTGCTTCCTCCGTCTTGTCCTTGAAACAAGAAATGCTGACCATGTTAAGGAAATTGAACAGGCACTTTCTGATGCCGGTTTAAAATTAGTTGATTAAAGGAGAATACAAAATGGAAAAGGTTTACACAAAAACAGCACCTGATGCTATCGGCCCATATTCACAGGCAGTAAAGACAGGTAACCTTGTTTTTACATCAGGTCAAATTGCTATCAATCCAGAAAGTGGTAATGTTGAGGCCACAACTATTGAGGAACAGACACATCAGGTATGCAAGAATCTTACAGAGGTTCTAAAGGCAGCTGGAACATCTATGGACAAGGCTGTAAAGACAGTTTGCTTCCTTAAAAATATGGAGGACTTTGGTGCATTCAACGGCGTTTACGGAGAATACTTTACATCAAAGCCTGCTCGCTCCTGCGTTGCTGCAAAACAGCTACCAAAGGATGTTCTTGTTGAGGTTGAGGTTATTGCCGAGTTATAATTAAAATCAAATTCTATTATGGGGTAGTTCAAGACGAACTACCCCATTTTTATTGGTTTCTTTAGACGTGGGAAAAACCCCAGTTATACTGGGGGAAGGAAAACGAGCGGAGCAAAAATAAAAAGGGCGAGATCAAATCAAGCCCAAAAGATGGTAAAAAATAAAACCTCCAAGTATAATGGTAAATCTTTAGCGACACATTACCGAAAAGTACAAGGAGGAATTATAAGAGTTCTTTTTGTGCTGTCCGTACAAATTGAGGCAGTTCAAAAACGATTACGCTACTTTTGTTTTCTGAATTTTAAACTTTTATGGGTGTGATTTGCGTGTTTTTACAACAGTTTCAATAGTATCTATTGCAAGCACAATCAAGATAATTATAATCAGGAAAAATTGGAGATTTGTAAAAATATTGATTGCCGAAGTATCACCGTCGTTTACATATTTGACAATGGTGTTAATAAAGTTTTGGTTTATAAGGTTATAACAACTAAGCCATATAACGGTAATGATTGCCGTAAGTGAATTTGTAACGATTGTTGTTGTCATAACCTTTTTGTTGTGTCTGTTCTCAATCAGTTTTACAACATCTCGTATAATTCCTAAAATGCCAAATAACACGATAATGTACCACGTTGAACGGATAGTGCTTATATCAAAAATCGGTAGCCATTCGTTTAATTCTGTAAACCAGGCTCCGAAAATCTGCGGGCAAATCAGAAAAACGCTCATAAATGCAATTGAAATGGTTATTCCGACAATCGGCTCTGCTTTTGATATTTTTTCATTTTTTGAAGGAACAGGCGGAAGGCTATCAAGATTGCCTGTATTATCAATTTTTACATTTTTATGATAGAAAACAGCAAACAAAATTGTAACAAAGGCAAATGACCAAACAAGTGCCGAGGGTGCACTTACAAACAGATTTACAAAAAGATTTCTGAAAATTGCAGTTATGTTACCTGCCGATGTAAAGTCTGGGGAGTCTAACCCTCCTATCAGCGAAGAAATAGCAGAGGTAACGGCGATTCCTGCACCTACGCAGATGAGCACAATTTTGAGTACATATTTATAGGTCGAATAATACGGAGAGCCGATAAGACATTTATCTGTATCGGGGTTGTACTGCTCGTAAAGTTCCCGCGGAGTGCCAAGCTCTGTCAGCACAATTTTAATATCCTTTTCCGTAGGTGTTGTATTTCCGCATCTTTCGGTGAGCATATCGTCAATAATTGTGCGAATTTCATTTGATACATCTTCTCTTGTATTTTCTGGTAATCGTTTTGTTGCGGCATAGATATATCTTTCAATAAGGTCGTTAGTCATTTTTGTTTTCCTCCTCTGACAGCATTTTATCAACATTCAGTGAAAATGTTTTCCATTGTTCTGTCGTCTTGTTGAGAACGATTAAGCCGTCCTCGGTTGTTTTGTAGTATTTTCTCGGTTTCGATTCGCTTGTTTCCCATTCACTTACAAGAAGTCCCTGTGATTCAAGACGTCGCATAAGGGGATAAAGCGTGTTAGCCTCAATCGGAACACCGTGATTTTGAAGTTCCTTTACAAGGTTGTAGCCGTACATTGGCTTTTGCAGACGGTTCAACACAAGGAGTATTAGTGTTCCACGCCTGAGTTCCTGTACCAGTCCCAAAACAATATCATCGTGATTCATATTTTCACCACCATTTTAATTCAACAATATTGTGTGATATAATTATACTGTGTAACACACAGTATGTCAAGAGGGAGATTATATTTAATATTTATAATATAGAGTGCTTTTTGTTCTGTCCGTACACTTTGGGGTAGTTCAAGACGAACTACCCCATTTTTTCACAAAAGAATAATAAAAAATTTTCAAAAAACTATTTACATTTTGACTAAAACATCTTATAATGTAATTAAGAATTTAGAGAAGTTCTATAGCAGTTACAAAAAAATAATAATTGCTAAATAAAAATCATACAATATTATAATTATGCTTGGAGGTAATTACAATGGCAAGATTTACACTACCAAGAGATCTTTATCACGGCAAAGGTTCTCTTGAGGCACTAAAAACATTTAAAGGTAAAAAGGCTATCATCTGCGTTGGTGGTGGCTCAATGAAGCGTTTTGGCTTCCTTGACAGAGCTGTTTCTTATCTTGAAGAAGCAGGTATGGAAGTAAAACTTTTTGAAGGCATCGAGCCTGATCCATCAGTTGAAACAGTTATGAAGGGCGCAGAAGTTATGCTTGAATTTGAGCCTGATTGGATTGTTGCAATGGGTGGTGGCTCACCAATTGATGCTGCAAAGGCAATGTGGATTAAGTATGAATATCCTGACATTACTTTTGAAGATATGTGCAAGGTATTTGGTATTCCTGCACTTCGTAAGAAGGCTAATTTCTGTGCTATTTCCTCAACATCTGGTACAGCAACAGAGGTTACAGCTTTCTCAATTATCACAGACTACACAAAGGGTATCAAATATCCTATTGCTGACTTTGAAATCACTCCTGATGTTGCTATCGTTGACCCTGACCTTGCAGAAACAATGCCACAAAAGCTTGTTGCTCACACAGGTATGGACGCGATGACACACGCAATCGAGGCTTATGTATCCACAGCTAATTGTGACTACACCGACCCTCTTGCACTTCACGCAATTAAAATGATTCAGGGCGACCTTGTTAAATCCTACAACGGAGATATGGACAAGAGAGCATCTATGCACAACGCACAGTGCCTTGCAGGTATGGCATTCTCAAATGCACTTTTAGGTATTGTTCACTCAATGGCTCACAAGACAGGTGCTGCATTTGCTGACTTTGGCGCACATATTATTCACGGTGCTGCTAACGCAATGTATCTTCCAAAGGTAATTGCATTTAACGCAAAGAACGAAACAGCTAAAAAGAGATATGGTGTTATCGCTGACTTTATGGGTCTTGGTGGCGAAAACGATGACGAAAAGGTTACTCTACTCATTGATTACCTAAGAGGTATGAACGATGACCTTAAAATTCCTCATTGTATCAAGAACTATGGTGCTGACTCCTATCCAACAGAGCAGGGCTTTGTTCCAGAGGATGTATTCCTTGAAAGATTGCCTGAGATTGCTAAAAATGCAATTGGTGATGCTTGCACAGGTTCTAACCCAAGAATTCCTACACAGGAAGAAATGGAAAAGCTACTTAAGTGTTGCTACTATGACACAGAGGTTGACTTCTAATTATACTTATTTACAAAACGGCTGTCACATAGTGGCAGTCGTTATTTGTTTTAGGAATTTAAATATTTTTGGAAAATTTTAAATAACTATTGCAAAACAAAAATTTTGTGGTAATATATTTTTGGTGATGAATATGAATATAAAAAAATACAGAATTGGCAATCCTTTTCAGACAGGTGCAACAGTAGTTGACATTCCTCAGGAAAAGGAAATTGCAAAATTTATTACAGTTGAAAAAGACAAAATCGCACTTAACTTCCCTCTTGAAGAAAAAGACATTATCTATGGTCTTGGGGAACAAATGGGAGGCATCAACAAGCGTGGCAGGAAATACCACAGCTTTTGTACTGATGACCCTTGCCACACAGAGGACAAGGAAGCTCTCTACGGAGCCCACAACTTCTTTATTTTAAGTGGCAAAACAAAGGTTGGTTATTTCATTGACTTCCCAGGTCAGATACATTGGGATATGGGCTTTGAAAAAATTGATGAAATCAACATTTACACAGAGGGCACAGATGCTGACATCTATGTTATAAGTGGCGAAAGCGAAAAGGAAATTGTCAAGGAGTTCCGTAATCTTGTAGGCAAAAGCTATATGCCACCAATGTGGGCATTTGGCTATCAGCAAAGCAGATGGTCCTACAAGGACAAGGATGCTGTAAACAAAATTGTTGAGGGATATGAAAATGCAGGTATTCCTCTTGATACAGTATATCTTGACATTGACTATATGGATAACTACAAGGACTTTACTATCAATGAGGAGTCCTTCCCTGACTTTGAAGGTTATGTAAAGGAATTAAAAGCAAAGGGCATTAGAATTATTCCAATTATCGATGCAGGTGTTAAGTGTGAGGACGGCTTTGATGTTTATGAAGAAGGTGTAAAAAACAACTACTTCTGCAAGGACAGAAACGGAGATGATTTTAAGGCTGCTGTTTGGCCAGGCATCTGCTGTTTCCCTGATTATCTCAAGGCTGACACAAGAAAGTGGTTTGGCGACAAGTTTCTCACCCTTACAGACAAGGGTATTGAGGGTTTCTGGATTGATATGAACGAGCCTGCACTTTTCTTCTCACCTGAAAGATTCAACTCTGCTGTGGAACACATTAAGGGTTACAATGGCGAGGACTTGGATTGCTGGAGATTTTTTGACTACCGTGACCAGTTCTCCACCCTCCAAAACAACACAGAGGATTACAAAAATATGCACCACCTTGATGGCAAGGTTAGCCACTATGATGTTCACAACCTCTATGGCTATATGATGACAAAAGGTGTTGGAGAAAGTCTGCCAAAGGACACATTACTGTTCTCCCGTGCAAGCTACATTGGTTCACATCGTTATGGTGGAATTTGGACAGGGGACAACTTCAGCTGGTGGAGTCACATCCTCCTTAACCTTAGAATGTTACCATCACTGAATATGTGTGGCTATATTTACACAGGTGCAGACTGTGGTGGCTTTAACGGCAACGCAAGTAGAGAATTGCTATTAAGATGGCTACAGCTTTCTGTTTTCACTCCACTTCTTCGCAACCATTCCTCTATTGGAACACGCAATCAGGAGGCTTTTGCCTTTGAAAATACAGACGACTTTAAGGATGTTATCAATGTTCGTTACAGACTTATTCCATATCTTTACAGCCTTGCAAAGGACTGTGCTGAAAATGGTGAAATGATGTTCAAGCCACTTGGCTTTGAATATGACGATGAGCTTTCAAAGGAATGTGACGACCAGCTTCTTCTTGGTGATGACATTATGATTGCCCCTGTTTATAGTCAGAATAAAAATGGCAGAACAGTATATCTTCCAGAGGAAATGACCTTCTACAAGCTGTCTGGTGACAAAATCACCCATAAGGAAAAGCTGTCAAAGGGTATTCACTATGTTGATATTGCACTAAATGAAGTTCCTCTCTTTGTAAGAAAGGACAGAAAAGTGCCACTTTGCAACCCTGCAAAGAATGTTGACAACCTTGATACTACTGTTACAGATTATCTTGAAGGATAAAATTAGATAAAAAATTACTGCTCAACCAGTATGGTTGAGCAGTTTTCTTTTGCGTATATTATACAAGTGGAACTGTGTCTGTATATGGAATAATCATTGAAGAAAGTTGACTTAGAGTTACTGTGTCACCCTTCTTATATGACTTGCCTGAAAGAACATCTGTAAAGTCACAATCTGCTGTATATGTGTAGTCAACAAGCTTGTTGTTGTGAATTACAAACATTGAGTAATCTCTTAGGTCATCAGTAATTGTGTATCCAGGAGCCTTATTGATATATGCCTTAAGGGCAATTTCTCCTGTGTAGAAAATCTTATACTTATTACGAATTTCTGTTAGCTTTTTGTAATGTTCAAGAATACTTCCCTCAACACCATTTTGCTCCTGTACAGAAACTCCATCATCAGCCTTTGTGTATTTTGGTGTTCCCCAATTCTTAATGGCATTCATTTTTGTAGCGCCTGTGCCGTCAACACTTGTGTACCAATCCATTGGCTCACGGCGATAAACATCATCAGAACCAGATGAACCACCACCGTACATACCTATTTCGTCACCATAGTAAATCCAAGGCATACCTGGAACTGTCATCTGAGCACTTGCAACCAGTTTAAGTCTATCCTCATAATTTCTTGTTTCGTCATTGAGCTTTGAAGAAGTTTTAACATTATAACCCATACGGTTTGTATCGTGGTTTGCAAGCATAACGGAGTTCATTGTTACCTTTGGAACATCTGGAGTTTTGCTTGCATAGTTCTTAATTCTTTCCTCATATGATGAGAATAATCTACCGAATTTTACATCAGTACCTATAGCAAAGTTCTTAAATTCACTCATATTGCTAAAATCAAAGTCAGAGTCAAGGTCAGCGAAGAAACGAGCCTGTGTTTCAACCATATTTGTTTCTGGCCATACTTCACCAATGCAGAAAGCATCTGGGTTAATGCTCTTAACCTTGCTTTCAAAGTGTTGCCACCACTCATGGGTAACTGAGTCTTCCTTTTCGTCAACATGTTTGCCACTGCTGTCAACCGTATCGTCAATATGCATTGCAGCGTCAAGACGGAAACCGTCAACTCCCTTATTTAGCCAAAATTCTGCAATACTGTCAACCTCATCCCAAACCTTTTTGTTGCTGTAGTTCAGGTCAGGCATATTACTATTGAAGCAACTGTAGAACCAATTTTGGCAAGAGAACTTGTAGCTCCAACCTGTTGGAGATGGTCTTTGCTGTCTCCATACATAGTAGTCAAAATATGGGTTATCAGTACTTTTCTGTGACTCCACAAACCAAGGATGACCAGAGCTTGTGTGGTTAACAACAAGGTCCATAATAACCTTAATGCCATTGTTATGGAGGGTATCCATCATATACTCAAGGTCCTCCATTGTGCCGTAATCTTCATTTACATCAAGATAATCCTTTACATCATATCCGTGGTAAGAACTACTCTTGTTAAATGGCATTAGCCAAACAACTCCAACATTTAGAGATTTAAGGTAGTCAACCTTTTCTGCAACACCACGGAAGTCGCCACAGCCGTCACCGTCACTATCATAAAATGTACGAATGAAAATTTCGTAACCGATTGATGAACTTCTCCAGTCATTATCCTTTTCAGCTACAAATCTGTCAACATCATTAGTTGCATACTGCTGAATCTGCTTTGCATCTGTAACATTAACAACACCGTCATTGTTTACATCAGACAAAGTCTTGTCTGTTTCAGTAGTAATACCGGCAAGGTACTTCTGAAGTGCAGTTGTATCCTTAATATTAACTTTGCTGTTACCGTCAACATCACCGTAAATAATAGGTTCTGTCTTTGCAGAAACGGAAACAGCGCCTACAGAAACAGCACCAAAAGCCATTACACCAGACAAAAATACTGAAAGTAATTTTTTCATAGCTTTACCTCCAAAATTTATATTATCATACAAATATATTATAACTTGAAAACAAAATATAAGCAACAGAATTATTAGAAAAATATAAAAATTTACAATTATCGTTCATATTTACGAAATTTTAACATTTATTTGTAAGTTATACACATTATTTAAATTTATACTTGAATATTCCTGTTGTATATGTTAGAATATTATTATAAAATTTTAGAAGGAAGATGTATTTATGACCCTAACTACAATGACCTATCTTGCAGCAACAGGGGGACTTATTGCCCTTGTTTATGCTATTATTCTGGCACTTAGAATAAGCAAAAAGGATGCAGGTACTGAAAGAATGAAGGAAATCGCCTCCTCTATTAACGAGGGTGCAAAGGCTTTTCTCTTTTCAGAATACAAAATTCTTATTATTTTTGTAGCGCTGATTTTTGCTGTGATTACAGTCTGTGGTTTTATTACAGGAAGTGATACACTTAATTGGATGACAGGTCTTTCCTTCCTTGCAGGTGCGTTACTGTCAACTATTGCAGGTTACTGTGGTATGTCCGTGGCAACAAAGGCTAATGTTAGGACAGCAAATGCTGCTCGCAAGGGTATAAACGGCGCACTGTCAGTTGCCTTTAGTGGTGGCGCAGTTATGGGAATGTGTGTAAGTGGTCTTGGCCTTTTGGGTGTATGCCTTATTTATGCCCTTACAGGCAACGACAATATACTCTTTGGATTTTCCCTAGGTGCATCTTCAATCGCCCTTTTTGCAAGAGTTGGTGGTGGTATTTACACCAAAGCTGCCGATGTAGGTGCTGACCTTGTTGGTAAGGTTGAGGCAGGTATTCCAGAGGACGACCCACGGAATCCTGCAACTATTGCCGACAATGTTGGCGACAATGTTGGTGATGTGGCAGGTATGGGTGCTGACCTTTTTGAAAGCTACGCCGGTTCTCTTATTTCTGCAATTTCCCTTGGTGTTCTTGCCTTTAGTGGTAGTGGCTCCTGGAAATACGCAGTGTTCCCTTGCTTACTTTCAGCCATTGGACTGATTGCCTCAATAATTGGCACACTATTTGTAAGATGTAAAGACGGAAAAGACCCACAAAAGGCACTTAACCTTGGTTCATACACAGCTGCTGGAATTGTCGTAGTGGCTGCTGCTTTACTTAGCTACTTTATGCTTGGTACATTTAGATTTGCTATAGCCATTGTTGCAGGACTATTTGTAGGGCTGATAATCGGTACTATTACAGAAATTTACACATCTGGCAACTATAGATTTGTAAGAAAGATTGCAAAGCAAAGCGAAACAGGCTCTGCCACAACAATTATAAGTGGTATTGCAGTTGGTATGCAGAGTACACTTATACCAATTATACTTATTGGCATTGGCATTTTTGTATCCTACTTTGTTACAAATGGCACAGGGGAAGACGGTGTTTCAGGCATATACGGAATTGCCCTGGCAGCTGTAGGTATGCTTTCAACAACAGGCATTACAGTTGCTGTTGACGCCTATGGACCTATTGCCGACAATGCAGGTGGTATTGCAGAAATGAGCAATCTTCCAAATGAAGTAAGAGAAATTACCGACTCCCTTGATGCTGTTGGCAACACAACTGCTGCCATTGGCAAGGGTTTCGCCATTGGTTCAGCTGCACTAACAGCCTTGGCACTTTTCTTCACTTTTGCACAAAAGGTTAATCTGGCAACAATAAACCTTATGGACTACAAGGTTGTCATTGGACTTTTAATCGGTGGTATGCTACCATTTTTGTTCTCCTCTCTAACTATGGATAGTGTAAGTAAGGCTGCCCAAAGTATGATAGAGGAAGTAAGAAGGCAGTTCAGAACAATTCCTGGTATTCTTGAAGGTAAGGGAAAACCAGATTACAAAAGCTGTGTGGCAATCTCCACCAATGCAGCCTTAAAGCAGATGATTCTGCCAGGTATTCTCGCAGTTATCTCCCCTATTATTGTTGGTATTTTACTTGGCGCACAGGCCCTTGGTGGTATGCTTGCAGGCTCTCTTGTAACAGGTGTTCTACTTGCAATATTTATGAGTAACTCAGGTGGTGCATGGGATAATGCCAAGAAATACATTGAGGACGGACACTTTGGTGGCAAGGGTTCAAGCTGTCACAAGGCATCTGTTGTTGGTGACACTGTTGGCGACCCATTTAAAGACACTTCAGGTCCATCAATTAACATACTCATTAAGCTGATGACCATTGTCAGCCTTGTATTTGCCCCACTTTTTGGCAACGGAATTATCGGATAATATTTTGGGTGAGCTTAGGTTCCTTGTTCCTAAACCCACCCTTGTTTTTTATCTTTTTATAGATTATAATGTCCTTGTAGCAAAGGAGAAATAATATGAAAAAAGGATTGATATTTGACTTAGACGGTACTCTTTGGAGTGCCATTGACACTACCCTACCTGTGTGGAACTCCACACTAAAGGGGCTAAACCTTGATAAGGAAATTTCCTATGAGGAAATGTGTAACTATATGGGAAAAACCCTTGAACAAATTGCAGATATTTGTCTGCCAAATGTTCCTAACCGACTTAGCATTATGCAAAAGTGCTGTGATAATGAACACAATGTCCTAAAAAACAAGGGTGGTGTGCTTTATCCTCAGTTGGAAGAAACTCTATCTTCTTTAAAAGAAAATTATCATCTATACATTGTTAGTAATTGTGGCTATGGCTACATTGAGAACTTTCTTGATTTCCACAAGCTTAACAGCTATTTTGAGGACTTTGAAATGGCAGGAAGAACAGGAAAATGCAAGGGCGAAAACATCAAAATGATAATTGAGAGAAACAACCTTGACAGGGCAATATATATTGGTGACACTCAAGGGGACTGTGACGGCGCAGCTATTGCAGGTATTCCATTTGTGTTTGCAGAATATGGCTTTGGTAATGTGAAAGAATATAACTATAAGATAAGTAAATTTTCTGACATTATCAATGTGGCAAAATTGGCTTTAGGAAGTTCTGACGAATAATCCATCATAGGTTAGGTTAGAATTTCTTACAATAAAACTAATTATTGTAATATATGAATGTTAAATCATTTAACATAGATTTAACATTACACCCAATATAGATTTTACTTATGTTTGTTAGAATAACTATGAATGGTAAAAAAATTTAAAATGGAGATACGGATATGAGTATTTTTGACATTTTGAGTCTTATTGGTGGACTCGCATTGTTTCTATTCGGTATGAATGTTATGGGTGATGCTCTTGAAAAAAGGGCAGGTGGAACACTTCAAACTGTTCTTTCCAACATCACCTCAAACAAGTGGAAGGGTCTGCTCCTCGGTCTGGCTGTTACTGCTGTTATCCAGTCAAGCTCAGCAACCACCGTTATGGTAGTAGGCTTTGTAAACTCAGGCATTATGGCACTTTCTCAGGCTATCAATGTAATTATGGGTGCTAACATCGGTACAACTGTTACATCCTGGTTATTGAGCCTTACAGGTATTGAGGGTGACAACATTTTTGTTCAACTTCTCAAGCCAAGCTCATTCACCCCTGTACTTGCCCTTATTGGTATTATTTGCTATATGTTCCTGAAAAGTCCAAAGGCAAAGGATGTTGGTACAATCCTCTTAGGCTTTGCAGTTCTGATGTTTGGTATGGACGCTATGTCAGCAGCAGTTGCCCCACTAAAGGATGTTCCAGAATTCCAAAACATTCTTCTTATGTTCAGCAATCCAATTCTTGGTGTTATTGCCGGTGCAGTTCTTACTGCTGTTATTCAGAGTTCATCAGCATCTGTTGGTATATTACAGGCTCTGTGTGCCACAGGCAAAATCACCTTTGGTTCAGCAATACCAATCATTATGGGACAGAATATTGGTACCTGCGTTACAGCTATGATTTCTTCAATCGGTGCTAACAAAGGCGCAAAGCGTTCTGCCATTGTGCATCTTGTGTTCAACATTGGTGGTACAATTATTTGGTTAAGTGTGTTTGAAATTCTAAACCTATTTCTTGATTTTTCATTCCTTAACGATACCATTGGTGTTATGGGAATAGCTGTTGTTCACACATCATTTAATCTGCTTTGCACACTTACATTCCTACCATTCACAAAACAGCTTGAAAAAATCGCTTGTCTTATTATTAAGGATGACAAGGAAGAACAGAAGTACGAGCTTCTGGACACTCGTCTTTATGCAACACCAGCAGTTGCTATTGAAAATGTAAACAGAGTAATTACAGAAATGACACTTGATACTTCAAAGGCACTTAAACTTGCATTTGAAAGTATTGTAAAGTACAATCCAAAGGCACACAAGAAAATTCTTGAACTTGAGAAAAAGGGCGATAAGTACGAGGACGAAATCGGTAAGTATCTCCTTGGCCTTTCAAGTCTTAGCATTACGGACAAGGATAGCGCAAATATTTCAAAGTACCTTCACTTTATCGGAGAGCTTGAAAGACTTTCTGACCACGCACTTTCCCTTTCAAATTCAGCAGAGGAGATTCAGAGAAAGAACCTTGCTTTCTCCGACACTGCAAAGGCTGAAATCAACACTATGATTAGTGCTGTTACAGAAATGCTTGACTTTACAGTTAACACAGTTACTAAGGAGGACCTTGTTTCTGCTGCTGAAATCAGTCCTTTAGAGGAAGTTATTGACGGTCTTAAAAAGCAACTTCAGAAGAATCACATTAAGCGACTTCAGAAGAACGGTTGCACCATTGAAATGGGCTTTATTCTTTCAGATATTACAACAGTTCTGGAAAGAATTTCAGACCATTGTAATAACCTTGCAATCTATGTTATTGACATTAAGAGAGAAAGCCTTGGCTTCCACGAAAAGAGTAAGTACCTCAAGAAAACAAATGCTATATATCAGCAGAAGTGCCAGGCTTACTCCGAAAAGTATTATGTAGGATAAAATAAAACACAAAGCTCCTGTACACACAAGTGTACAGGAGTATTTTTTGCAAAGATAATGCCCCTGCTTTTCCAGGGGCATTTTACTTTTGTATTAAAAAACTATTGTAATTTTTGTACCCTTGCCAACCTCACTTTGAATTGACAATTTACCGTTGTGTTGTTCAACACCATGCTTTACAATGGAAAGTCCAAGTCCTGTGCCACCAACAGCCTTACTATGGCTTTTGTCAACACGATAGAACCTTTCAAAAATTCTATCCTTGTTTTCCTCGCTGATGCCGATACCATTATCTTCAACAATAAGGGTTGCTTTGCCTTCTATTGGGGCGATTGTCACCTCTACCCTACCATTTTGTTTATTGTACTTAATTGCATTATCCACAAGGTTATAGACAATTTCCTCAAGAACAGATGGAATACCATTTACTGTGGTTGGCTCACCAATAAGGGAAAGTGTTATATTGTTATTTTTTGCAATAGGCGTTAGCCTATCCACAACACTCATTCCAATTTCGTGAAGGTCAACATCCTCTGTAACAATTTCAAGGCTATTGTTATCCAATTTTGACAGCTTGATAATATCGTTTACAAGGGTTATGAGCCTGTTGGCCTCCTTAATAATATTCTTTGAGAAGTGAACATCTGTGTCCTTTGGAGTACCCTCCATTGAAATAACCTCTGCCGATGCAAGAATTGCAGCAAGAGGGGTTTTTAGCTCGTGACTCACATTAACGGAAAATTCCCTACGCAAAATCTCCCTTTGGTGCTTTTCTGTAACATCAAATATGACAGCTACAGCACCCTTTACCTTATTATCCACATTTACGGGATTGCAGAAGAATTCAAAGCAACGGTCGTTATACTCAATAACCTCAGAAATATGCTCACCATAAAGGGCAGACTCTATGTATCCCCTAAAAGGCTTTGTGATTTCCTTTACATTTTGATTATCAGAAATATTGAGAATTGAATTTGCGCTGTCATTAAATGAAAGAATTTCTCCCTTGGCGTCAACTACAAGAAGACCCTCCCTCATATTATTGGTTATGGCAGAAAATTCAGCTTGTGAACGCTTCATCTCTCTAATCTGCCTTTTTATAACAGTACTTTGTGTACGGATTTTATGAACAAGTGGCTGTATTTCCTCATAGGTTTCTATGGAGTCCACATTTTCAAGGTCAAGCTGATTTATAGGCTGAACAATTTTTCTTGATGCGAAGTAGGCTGATAAATAGGAAATTATTAGGGAAATAACAATCACTACAAGAAGTGGCTGGAGCAGGTTTAAAAGAAGAACCCAAACGGTATATTGGTTTGTGGAAATTCTGATAACACTTCCGTCACTCATTAGCTTTGCACAATACATTGTCCTTTCCGACAAGGTGTCGGATTTGCGAATATCCTCTCCTGTGCCTGTTTCCAAAGCCTCTCTGATTTCCTTTCGATTAAAATGGTTTTCCATTTTATCGGCTGATGCATCGGTGTCATACTTAACTGTGCCGTCACTATTTATCCAAGTAATTCTTCTGTCATCATCACTAATCTGTTCCAGATATTTCACTCCACCATTTTCAACGCCGGCACAAATTGTATTAACCTCGGAATGTAGCTCCTTTATAAGTTCATCTCCATAGAAGTTATACATAATCCCAAAAATAATAGTAATTGTGGCAAGGAGCATAAACAGACAGCTTATAAATACATTCTGAAATATCTTTTTTGTCATACTATTCACCCAACTTGTAGCCAAAGCCTCTGACTGTTTCAATATAATTGCCACAGTCCCCAAGCTTTGTCCTTAGAGTTCTTATATGAACATCAACGGTGCGGTTTTCTCCGTCAAATTCATAACCCCAAATTTTATTAAGCAGGGTATCTCTGGAAAATACCACTCCCTGGTTCTTCATAAACAGTAGCAGTAATTGATATTCCTTGTATGTTAGGGTAACATTTTTTCCGTCAGCTGTAATCAGGTGCTTTTCTGGATTTACAACCAAATTACCTATTTTCAGCTCCTTAACATTCTCCTTTGATGTTGTTCTACGGAGCAAGGCTCTGATTCTTGACACAAGCTCCAGCATACTAAATGGCTTTGTCATATAATCATCAGCGCCACTGTCAAGACCTATTACCTTGTCATACTCGGAATCTTTTGCAGTAAGCATAATAACAGGAACATTTTGTGTTGACTCCTTTGCCCTTAGCTTACGGAGAATTTGAAGTCCATCTTCCTCCGGTAGCATAATATCAAGGATAATAAGGTCTGGAATGTGATTCTTTATTTCATTCCAAAACAAAGATGGCTTATCAAACCCCATAACATCAAAGCCACTGCTTTTCAGTGTGTAATAAACAGCCTCATTTATACTTTTATCATCTTCAACAAAGTAAATCATATATATACCTCTTTAATATATTATATAAATTCTATATAAATATTATATCATTATGAGGTTAAATGAAAAGATTTATATTGTTAAATTTATGTTAAATAAAAAGGCTACCCTATATAGGATAGCACATTTGCTTTGGTTATTAAATTTGATGTTCACCTGTAATGGAATACACAACCCAATTTGCAATATTAACTGCGTGGTCACCGATTCTTTCAAGGTACTTAGCTACCATAAGAATATCAAGGGGAAGCTCGCCCTCTACACCGTTACGGATAATATCGATAAGCTCACTTTTTACCTTTACAAAAAGGGCGTCCACCTTGTCATCATCATTTATAACCTTGTAGGCTGTCTGCAGTTCCTTGTTGGTAAATGAACCTACGGCATTTTTCACCATTGAAATTACCTCTGCAAACAGGGCGTTAAGATGAATCTTGCTGTCAACATTTAACTTGTGAAGATATTTTGCAAGTTCAACAATATCAAGGGCTTGGTCCCCTATTCTCTCCATATCAGAAATTAGCCTGTGGGCTGATGTTACTGTTCTTAAATCACTTGCAACTGGCTGTTGGTGGAGCATAAGGGTTACACAGAGGTTCTCAATATTTCTTTCTCTGTGGTCAACTTCTTCCTCATAACCCTTTACATCAACGCAGATGGTTTCAAACTCATTTTCATCCTTAACATTATTCAGCACAGCCTTACCTGCACTTTCAATGGCAGTAATACAAATTTCTCCCAT
The DNA here is from genome assembly GCA_045133515.1 of Ruminococcus sp. Lineage (GTDB taxonomy): Bacteria > Bacillota > Clostridia > Oscillospirales > Acutalibacteraceae > Ruminococcoides. Next base: position 20,111 of record JBGUUL010000039.1, on the reverse strand, counting down.
TTCTCTTACTTCGGTGTAGAGCTGTTCTAATTGGCTATTAAATCTATCTCTCATATTATCCAAACCTTCCTGAAATATAATCCTCGGTTTTCTTGTGCTTTGGCTGATAGAAAATCTGATGTGTATCGCCGTATTCTATTACATCGCCTAAGAGAAAAAAGGCAGTTTTGTCGGAAATTCTTGCAGCCTGTTGCATAGAATGGGTAACAATAATTATGGTATATTTTTCCTTTAGCTCAAGGGTTAAATCCTCGATTTTGGATGTTGAAATTGGGTCAAGAGCAGAGGTTGGCTCGTCCATAAGGATAACCTCAGGATTTACTGTTAATGCTCTTGCAATACAAAGTCGCTGTTGCTGACCACCTGAAAGAGCAAGGGCAGACTTCTTTAGCTTATCCTTAACCTCATCCCACAATGCAGCCTGCTTAAGAGTTGTTTCTACAATTTCTTCAAGCTGAGCCTTCTTCTTAATACCGTGGGTAATTGGGCCATAGGTAAGGTTATCATAGATTGACATTGGGAAAGGATTTGGCTTTTGGAACACCATACCAACTCTTTTTCTAAGACGATTAACATCCATATCCTTGTAAATATCCTCACCATCAAGGAGAATTTCTCCCTGAATTTTACAACCCTCTACAAGGTCGTTCATTCTGTTAAGGGTTTTGAGAACTGTTGACTTACCACAACCGGAAGGACCAATAAATGAAGTTATCTGATTTTCCGGTATAGCAAGGTCTATTCCCTTAATTGCCTCAAAATCTCCGTAGTGAAGCACAAGATTATTTATATCAAATTTACTCATACTAATCTCCTTTAAGTTTTACACCTTGGCAATTTTCTTTGCCACAAGGTTAGACAGGGCGTTGATTCCAACAACAAGTAACAACAGTACTACTGCTGTTGCATAAGCCTGATTTGTATATAGACCCTCTGTAAGCAAACAGTAAAGATGTACTGACAATGTTCTTGCAGATGCCATAAGGCTTGTTGCAGTTTCGGCAAATGTACCTGCTGTGAAAATCAGTGCTGCTGATTCACCCACAATTCTACCGATTGCAAGAATTACTCCTGACAAAATGCCGTTTACAGCTGACGGTAGGATAATTTTAAAAATTGTCCTTAGCTTACCTGCGCCAAGACCAAAGGAGCCTTCTCTGTATGTATCAGGAACAGCAAGCAAAGCCTCCTCTGTAGTACGGATAATGGTGGGCAGAACCATAAGCACAAGGGTAAGGACACCTGCAATCATTGAATATCCCCAACCAAGGGCAATTACAAATGCCAAAAATCCAAACAGACCAAAAACGATTGAAGGAATACCTGCCAAGGTTTCTGTTGTTACTCTAATAACCTTAACCAACTTACTGCCTTTTTTTGCATACTCAACAAGGTATATTGCTGAGAACACCCCAACGGGAACAGCTATTAGTAGAGTAAGAAAAGTTATTGTAACTGTATTGATGATTGAAGGGAGCATTGATACATTTTCTGAATTATACTTTAGGCTGAAAAGGTCAGTTGTAAGGTTTGGAACACCCTTAAAGAGAATGTAGAAAATTATAAACAGAACTGATGCCACTGTTATAAGCGCACATAGACCTATTAAAATTCTAAGGATTAAGGAGAAAGGATGCTTTAGATATTCTTTAAATTTTGACATTAGCTATCCTTCTTTCTTGTAACAAGTGAGAAGCAAATATTTATAATAAGAACGAATACAAACAGTACAACTGCTGTACCAATAAGAGCTTCTCTGTGTAGTCCTGTAGCGTAGCCCATTTCCATAACAATGTTACTTGTAAGGGTGCGAACACCACTTGTTATGCTGTTTGGCATTACTGCCTGATTACCAGCTACCATAACAACAGCCATTGTTTCGCCGATTGCTCTGCCTACTGCAAGAATTACCCCTGACATAATACCACTTTTTGCTGCAGGAACTACAGTTTTCATTATACTTCTTTCCTTAGTAGCACCAAGAGCCAAGGCACCCTCATAATACATTGGTGGCACAGCTCTGATTGATGACTCTGCTGTGTTTATAATTGTTGGCAAAATCATAATACCAAGGAGAATTGATGTTGTTAGTATTCCCTTACCTGATGTGTGGGTTATGCTCTGAATTACAGGCACAACTACTACCAAACAGAAAAAACCATATACTATTGATGGCACACTTGCAAGTAAATTTATTAGTGGCTTAATTACCTTATATATTTTTGAAGGGCAATACATTGCAAGGTAAATTGCTGTAAGCAGTCCGATAGGAACGCCAATTACAATAGCTCCGGCTGTAACATAAATACTTGCCACAATCATAGGGAATATGCCAAACTCGTTTGAATTTGGTTTCCAATGTGTTCCAAAGATAAAATCAATTACACCAATTTCGCCAATGGCAGGTACACCATTGACGAAAATAAACAGGCAAATGATTACTACTGCAATAATTGAAATACAAGCACATAGCAGGAACACATATTTCATTATAGACTCTTTAGCTTTCATTTTTCAATTTACCTAACTTTAATTACTTAATTTCAGACCAGTCTGTTGTTTCTGCAAGGTAGATACTCTTTACATTTTCTGCTGTAAGGTTATCTACTGTGTTGTTCTTGTTTACGATAACTGCAATACCGTCAAGAGCAATCTGTTCTGACTTAAGTGTCTTTGCTTCATCTTCAGAAAGTTCACGGGATGACATACCGATATCAACTGCACCCTCTGTTGCTGACTGGATACCTGCTGATGAACCACTTTCCTGAATTTCAATAGTTACATCTGAATTTAACTTCTGATAAGCGTCCTTAATTTTATCCATTACAGGAGCTACTGATGTTGAACCTGCAAGAGTGATTTTACCACTTACACCTGATGCCTTGTAGGACTCTGTTGTTTCCATTGGAATATAGCCTTCTTCTTCAACAACAGCCTGACCCTCTGTAGAAAGGATAAATGCCTTGAAGTCTTCAGCTGCCTTTGAAAGCTTGCCGTCAATATAGCAGATGTTGAATGGTCTTGAGATTTTGTATGTACCACTCTTAACATTATCAACTGTACATTCTGCACCGTCAATCTTAACTGCCTTAACTTCATCAGAAAGTGAGCCAAGGGAAACATAACCGATTGAATACTCGTTACCTGCAACTGTTGTCATCATAACTGATGTTGATGATGTGCTTTCTGCTGTTTCTGTAATTGCATCGTTTCCGTCAGCATCAACGATTTCAAAAAGCTCTGAGAATGCACTTCTTGTACCTGAACCTGATTCACGAGTGATTGGATAAATAGCACCAGTCATTGCTGAGCTTTCTGTTTCTTTTGTTTCATCTGTTTTGCTGTCTGTGCTACCACAACCAACTAATGCAGTTGCCATAAGTGCACCTGCAAGTAATGTACATAATAATTTCTTCATCTTTCATTACCTCTTTTTAAATTTGTTATTTTCTTGTACTTTCTCGGTACACACATATATTACAGCACCATTGTTAAATACAAAATTCTACTTTTGTTAAACTTAGAATTTTGTTGTTAAAAATATGTAAAGGGATTTTAATAGTCAAAGCTGACCATAAAATCCCTTTTAACATCAGTTATAAGTCCTGTAAATCTGCGTAAGTTATATCGTTTTCCAAATTATCCCTTGCAAGATCGGTGTTAATTACTCTATACACAGACGCAACAGGCTTTTCTATTTTGTGGGGTACAGTGTGATACACCTTCTGACTTGGTGGCTCTGTTCCTGCTATTATTGGGTTTGCCCTATCCTTTGTATGCTTTGCTCTACCCTGCAATTCAGGTACAGGCTCTACCTGATTATGGGGTTCTGTATGTGTTCTGTCTATTCTTTTCATTCCTTTTTTAGCCATAAAATCACCTCAAGGCTATTGTTAGCATTTGGTGTCTTAATATTCACTACCTTTAAACCCCTGCATAATATGTAGCATACTATGGAAAGGTGGGTGCATATATGCAGAATATAATTGAAGCAGAAAACCCTAATGCTGATAATATTCGCAACAAGGCTGTTGAGGACTTTATTACTGCAAGGTACAAGGACAGAGGAACACTAAAGGTTCAGGTGTCCACAGCTAAGGGGCTTTTCCCTGTTGAGGGTAGCATTGTTGAGGTGGCTACAAACATAAACGGCAGAAAAACCATTATTTATCGCCTTGTAACAGACAACTCAGGAATTGTAGATAACATCATTTTACCTGCTAACCCTTCCTCAGAATCCCAACGTTCGCAAACTGCTACAGGAAGCGGTGTAAACTATCTTGTGTCGGTTTCTCATCCTTTATATGTAGATAGAACAGAATTGCCTGTTACCATTTTTAACAATGTTGTCAGCATACTACCTGTGGACTTAATCCCTCTTTTTTCTGGGGAGGGAAGATAATGGCTCTACCCTTTATTCCCGAAACTATAACGGTACATCTTGGCGCACCTGATGAACCTGCAAGGAATGTTACAGTACCCTTTACTGATTACATTAAAAATGTGGCGTCAAGCGAAATTTACCCAACCTGGCCAGAAAGTGCCATAAGGGCAAACATACTTGCACAAATTTCCTACACCCTTAACAGAGTTTTCACCGAATACTATCGTAGTAGAGGATATGACTTTGATGTTACAAACTCAACACAATACGACCACTACTTTGTGGAGGGCAGAGATATTTATGAAAACATAGGTAGAATTGTTGATGATATTTTTAACGACTACCTTGTAAGAGGCAACAATGTTGAGCCTTTTTTTGCGCAGTACTGTGACGGAGTGCGAAGTACCTGTCCAGGACTTTCTCAATGGGGTACTGTGGATTTGGCAAACAGAGGCTTTACTCCCTACGAAATTCTCCGTTACTACTATGGAAATGACATAAACATTATAAACGATGCAAGAGTAGGTAGAAACATCCCCTCCTACCCAGGTGTACCTATACAGCGAGGTGACTTTGGAGAAGAAGTGGTGATTATAAAAAGAGAGCTAAACCGTATAGCACAGAACTATCCTGCAATACCTATTATAAATAATGAAACAGGAGCATTTGACTTAGAAACGGAAAACGCAGTTAAGGAATTTCAGCAAATATTCAACCTTACACCTGACGGAATTGTGGGCAAGGGCACTTGGTACAAACTTAAGGAAATTTACGCAGGGGTTAAAGGTCTGTCAGAGCTTACAAGCGAGGGGCTAACAATATCCGAAGTCCAGAGGAGATTTCCAGAGGTGCTAACCCTTGGCGACACAGGAATAGGAGTAAAAAGTCTGCAATACTATTTGGCATTTTTAGGGTATTTTCTTCCAAACCTACCTGAAATAAGTATTACAGGGGTCTTTGACCAACAGACTCAAGATGCTGTCTTTTCATTCCAAAATCAATATGGTCTGCCTGTTGACGGTGTTGTAGGAAGAGAAACCTGGAACAAAATACAACAGGTTTATAACCAAGTTGTAAGTGAGCTACCACCCAATTATCAGAATTTCATAAACGAACCCTACCCTGGATACTTCCTGAATTTTGGTGACACAGGCCAGGATGTCCGTACCCTGCAAACCTACCTTGACAAAATTGCACAAAGCGACCCAAACATACCACTTATAAATGTTAATGGGGAATTTGATGAGGCAACGAGAAACGCAGTTATTGCCCTGCAAAATCAGTATGGACTTGAAGCAACAGGCTCTGTAGGGCCAATACTTTGGAGCATTATCATAACAAGAGGAAGTGGCTTTTAATAAAACAAACCTCCTATGGAGCTGACCATAGGAGGTTATCTTATACAATATTTATTTGACAGGACGCCATAGTTTCAAGGGCAGACTTGTGATTGCTTGGAGTTACACCTGCACAACAGGAGGAATGGACTGTAATTTGAGCCTCTGGAAAATTAGCCTTTAAAATCAAAGCATTTGACACAACACAAATATCAGTGCATAAACCAATAATCTCAATGGAAAATTCCTCCTTGCACACTTCCTTTTCAATTAGCTTTGGAAGTGACACAGAACCAAAGGTTGGTTTTTCTACCACAGTATAATCCTTGTCCCTTAGTGCTTTTTCCACATTTTCATTCAGCTCCCAACCCTTTGTACCCTTAACACAATGTACCACAGGCAGGTTTTTCCCCTCTGAGCTTTCAAGATAATTTTCAGTATGGGTATCATAGGTTACAAATATTTTTCCGGAAAACTCCTTTATTTTCTCTGCCACCTTTGGAACAATGCTAACAGCCTCACTTGTTCCCAAAGCACCGTCAACAAAATCATTTTGCATATCAACAACTACTAAAATTTTCTTCATAATACCTCTCCCCTTTTCTTTTATAATATCACGAAGGAAAGAATATAACAATACTATAGCTCAAAAATATCACTTTCTATTGTATATATATCCCCAAGACTGTACTTATCGTTTACAATCTGTATCGTAAGGCTTTGAACATCAAGGTTCGTCAGCATACCTGTAACCTTAAGATACTCCCCTTGTGCCTCATCGCTCTCCTGCTTTTTCAGTTTACAATCCTCCACAAAATCACTGTATGACTTAGGCCTTTTGTACTCCTTAAAGTAAATTAGGGTTACAACAGGGTGGTTTTCATTCCACAATTCATTAAGGAGTATTTGCACCTTAAGATCAAGCTCCTCCTTTGAGTCCTGAGAAAGCTCTGCCTTTGGCACAACCACCTTTTGTTTTTCAGCAACCACCTGTTCAAACCCCTTTAATGCTGAAAATGGGGCAAAAATCTTTGCCCTCTGCTCCCTTGCCATTCTGCTTTTCTTTTTAAATTTCGGCACTAAGTTTATAATATCTGCATTTTCTGTCACCTTCATTACGCCTTGTGACCTCCTATCTGTGCATTTCTTTCTACAGTTGTTGCTCCATCAAGAAGATTAAATCCCTTTAGTACTGCATTTTTCCCAAAGCGATTTTGAAGCCCCACAATGGTACTTTGTATGTTTTTTTCCTTTTCTGACTCAACAGGGTTTGAAAACAAATCGTACTGCACATACCTTTCCTCTATAACATTGTTGGCATTTATGGTTATTCGCCTTACATATAAATTTCTGTCTGCAATTCTGTCAAAAAGAGCCATAACAGCATCGGTGATTTTCTTTGTAGAGGAGGTAAAACATTCCAGATTTGCAGTTCCTCTGGAGGGTAATGGTATCATTCTCCCGTAGTGGTCAAGGGTTGACTTACCAAACTCCACCTTGTTATCCTTATCATAGCCAATATTAAGCGTAATTGAAGATGTGGCAAGTCCTTTGTTCACCAAATCAAGAACTAAAAGCTCCGTCATTTCTCTGATAATAACCCTTGTCTTTTGGTAATTATAGGGGCACTTCAGCACCTGTCCACTTGTAAGGCTGTTGATTTTTGGCTTGTAGCTTTTTATATCCCTTAAAGTACAGCTTTCATATCCCCAGGCATGGTCTATAATCAGCTCTGCATTGACGCCAAAAATTTTATACAAGGTATCCTCTGAAAACATAGAAAACCTTGCCACATCAGCCATTGTGAACATTCCATTTTCGTTGAGCCTTTTTTCCGTCCCCTTACCTGTCATCCAAAAGTCAGTAAGTGGCTTGTGATTCCAAAGCAGTTTTCTGTAGCTCATAACATCCAGCTCTGCAATACGGACACCGTTTTTGTCAGGCTTTGCGTGTTTTGCCACAATATCCATAGCAATTTTGCAAAGGTAAAGATTAGGTGCAATTCCTGCTGTGGCTGTAATTCCTGTTTCTGCAAGAATATCGTTTATTATCATCTGCGCCATTTCCCTTGGGGTTTTATTATACATAAACAGATAGTTTGTAGCATCAATAAAAACCTCATCAACGCTATATATGTGAATATCCTCCTTGCTGACATATCTTAAATAAATCGAATAAATGGTTGCCGAATAATCAAGGTAAAGTCCCATTCGTGGCTTTGCCACAATGTACTTTAGCTCCTTTCCTGTTATCAGCTTTATCTGTCTTGCCTTTTCCACAACCTCAAAAAGCCTACTTCTGCCAGAAAGGCCATATTCCTTAAGGCTTGGAGTAACAGCAAGGCAAATTGTCTTTTCGGTTCTCTCCTCATCAGCCACCACAAGGTTAGTAGTCAGCGGGTCAAGTCCCCTTTCCACACATTCCACAGAGGCATAAAAGCTCTTTAAATCAATTGCAATATACGTTCTGCCCATAGCAATAACCTCCTTAGAACAACTGTTCTGTTTTATATTATAGAACATTTATTCGGAAAAATCAATAGTAAATTATTCACTGTCCCTTTTAAGGGACTTAAGGGCAAAAAATATCCCCCAATAATGGGGGATAAAATTAAATTTATTTGAAATTAACATTAACAGTACAGATTTCTGCATCTGTTCCAACTCTCATAAATGGTCCAAAAATGCCAACACCACTTGTTACAATGCTGTGCATATCACCTTTTTGTACATAACCACAGGGGTTTTCCCACATAATTTTTGTAAGAACAGTACCTGGGAAAATTTGCCCATTGTGAGTATGACCACTTAGCACAACATCGGCACCTGCATCGGATAATTCCTGTAGCTCGTTTGGTTCGTGATACAGTACAATAATTGGCTTTGACTTATCAAGAGTTCCCAGTAGCTCCTGTGGAGATTTCCTTTCGTTATCGACTGTTGCTGGCTTTTCGCCATCTACCCTACCTGTAACATAAAATTTGTTATCAATAAGGGTGGTTTCGTCCTCTAAAAGCTTGATGTCAGATTTCTCTAAAAATTCTACCATTCTTTTATCGTGCTTTTTTTCGTCCTCTGCTCCAAAGGTAAACCCTGCAAGAACCCTCTCGTTTACATCGTGGTTACCCCAACAGGCATATGTACCGTAGGTGCTTTTCATACTTCTAAAAAGCTCTGCTAATCTGTCTGGATTATCCAAAGCATCATAATCGTTGTCAAAAATATCTCCTGCAATACACACAATGTCAGGGTTTTGCTGATTCACCAAATTCACCATTTCCTCAATGTGGTTAACACCAATGCTGTAGCCCAAATGTAAATCAGCAAGAAGAACCACCTTAAGGGAATCTGTACCCTCAACAGCTTTATTTACGGTTATACTGTAATCCTTTTCCTTAATATTATGAGCATTGTAAATACCATAGCTTGTAATACCAAAAATAATCAGCAGGGTGATTACTCCGTAAAACACCTTTCTGCTCCTTTTTTGGAAGTAATCCCTTGGCAACACCTTTATAATCCTACGCAAAAACAGAGAAATAAGATGTCCAATAAACACAATTATGGCCGTATAAATTATTACTGCGAACCAGTAGTTGCATAAAAACTGAAAAAACCTTTTGCTCACCGTTCCGTGAGGCATCAGCACAGCCAAAACAGGAGAAATGGCTGGAAGAATGTAGATAAAGGCGATAATGCCTTTTATTATTTTTAAGTTAAACTTAGGGTGACAGCCCTCAAGAAAGCCATATAATCTATGTACTATATATCCATTCACCAATAAATAAATTGGTGACAAAAACAATGCTATCATAAAAGCCTCCATTCCAATGTGGATTATAACATACCGAAACAATTTTTTCAATCTTCAATTTTATTTAGTTGCAAAAAATGTAGTTATATGGTAAAATTTCTTTAAGTTTATCGAATTGAGTTGATAATATGAAACTAAAAGAAATGAAGAAAAAAGCTCGTCAAGGCTTTAAAAAGCACTACGTAGTTTTTGTACTTGTGTGCCTTATTTCTGCACTTATGGGCTCTGAATTTTCAACTGTGTTAGACAGCTATGATATTATTACAGACGACAATAAAATCGAAACCTACTACAGGGACGCCAGTTCTATGCCCTTTACACTAAGCAGTATTACTGATGAGTTTATCTACAAGCGAATTGCAGATTATCAACAGAGCTACAAGGAAACCTTGCAAAATAATCACGATAAAAATTGGAAGATAAAAACCTTGGAGTTTGGTCGTCAACAGGGGGTACTTGCATCCCTTTTGAATATGAGGGACTCAGGTTCAATTACTAATATTCTTATGACAACTGTATATTCCATAATTGGGTCAAAAGGTGTTGCCACCACCATAGCCATAGTTTTTGTTCTGTTACTGATTATTTTAATATGGTTATTCTTCATTAACACCTTTTCCATTGTTACAAGAAGGTTTTTTCTTGAGGGGAGAACCTACAAAAAAGTTCCTATCAACAGATTTTTATTTTTGTTCCAAAACAAGAACTTCTTTAAAACCGGTATCACCCTAATTGTAAAGGACTTATTCCTGCTTTTGTGGTCACTAACCATTGTAGGTGGATTTATTAAGTACTATTCCTACTATATGGTTCCCTACATTTTGGCTGAAAATCCACAGATTAAGCCACTAACAGCAATTCGTCTTTCAAAGGAAATGATGAAGGGTCATAAGTGGCAGTGCTTTTGCTATAATCTCTCCTTTATTGGCTGGAAAATTCTCAATATATTTACCCTTGGTATTCTTAACATTTTATATGTAACACCATACAAAATTGCCACAATGACAGAATATTACACCGAAATTAGGCAACAAGCAAAGAACAAGGGAATTGAGAACGCAACACTTCTAAACGACAAATATCTTTACAAGGTAGCTTCTGAAGAATCCATAAAAAAGGAATACGCTGATATTATCAAGTTAAAGGAAATGGGCGACTTAGAAGTACCAAAGAGAAAAGGTATATGGGGATTTTTATCAAACAACTTTGGCATTATTCTAAGGTATGACGAAACAGAAAAGGCATATATAGAGAATGTCCAGAGAAAGTCAACAATAAAAAGCTATGACAATATTGTCAACCGTCAGGAATACCCAACAAGGTTCCTATTTAATCAAACAAGCAAATTAAAGAACAGAATAAATGGACTCCATTATTTCAGAAATTACTCCTTGTGTTCAATTATTATTATGTTCTTTGTCTTTTCCTTTGCAGGCTGGGCGTGGGAGGTTGCCTTCCACCTTGTTTCAGACGGAAAGTTTGTAAACAGAGGTGTACTGACAGGTCCTTGGCTACCAATTTACGGCTATGGCTGTTTGATGATTTTACTGCTATTACATAAGCTAAAAAACAGGCCTGTTCTTATGTTTGCATCTGCTGTTACCCTATGTGGTATTGTAGAATACTTTACTGCTGTTTTTCTTGAGATTATGTACAATGAACAGTGGTGGGATTACCACGGATACTTCCTAAATATTGACGGAAAGGTCTGCGCAGAGGGTCTTTTGGTATTTGGCATTGGTGGTATGCTGGTGGTTTACTTTGTAGCACCACTTATTGACAGCCTGTTAAGGAATGTTTCTCTAAAAATTCTACTGCCAATCTGCATTGTTCTGGTGATGATATTTACCATTGACCAAATCACCTCAATCAGCAGTCCAAATACCGGAAAGGGTATTACCGACCAAACCCCTGAAACAACAGTTTCTCAAAATGTAGAAACTGCCACCTCCTAACAGCAAACCCAAAATATAAAATGGAACAGCAAAAAACTGTTCCATTTAATTGACATTATATAATTACTGTGGTAATATAATAGTGTAAAGAAACAGTTTTAGCTGTTTCGCCTACAAACGGATTTTTATTTAGATGCCGCCTTGTCTGCTACACAGGGCGGTTATTTCTTTATAGTGAACACAATGAAAAATGTGAATATCAAAATCACGGTTATGTACTCCATAATTTCACCCCCTTTCGCAAGGGAGTCGAAACAGTCGCCACCATTCCTTTGCCACAGCATTATATCATATGTGCTGTAACAGTGCAATAATAAAGAATAAAATATAATTGCGTATAACAGCAAACTACACCAAAATTTTCAAAAAACATCTTGATATATAGACATCATTGTGTTACAATGAAAGTAAGGGAGCTTACAGTAGTAGGCTGAGAGGGAGCTGGTCTGCTCCGACCATACCTGATTTGGGTAATGCCAACGGAGGGAAAAAGCTAATGATACAGCTATACCTGTTGGTATAGCTGTTTTTGATTTATTACAGTTTTGATATGGTAAATCATCTACTATGTGGAGGAAAACACTTTATGAGGTGTAAAGTATGAAATTAACCAGAGAAAATTTACTGTTATATGGTATAACAGACAGAACTTGGCTAAATGGCAAAACCCTTTACCAACAGGTAGAGGAGGCTCTACAGGGTGGGGCAACCTTTATTCAGCTAAGGGAAAAGAACCTTGATGATGAAAGCTTTTTAAAGGAAGCTATTGAGATAAAGGAGCTTTGCAAAAGCTACAATGTTCCATTTATTATCAATGACAATGTGGATATTGCCCTTAAGATGAATGCTGACGGTGTTCATCTTGGTCAAAACGATATGGAGGCAGGTAATGTCCGTTCTATACTTGGAAAAGATAAAATCATCGGTGTTTCTGCACAGACAGTAGAACAAGCACTACTTGCTCAGGAAAGAGGCGCAGACTACCTTGGTGTAGGCGCAGTCTTTCCAACAGATTCAAAAAAGGATGCCAACAACATCAGCCACCAAACCCTAAAGGAAATTTGCAAAGCTGTGGATATTCCTGTTGTTGCTATTGGTGGAATTAGCAAGGACAATGTTCAGGCTCTTTCAGGCAGTGGCATTTGTGGTGTTGCCGTTATTAGTGCAATTTTCGCACAGGATAACATCGCCGAAGCTACAAGAGAGCTAAAGAAGCAAGTAAAAAAAGCTGTGGAGTAATCCACCTTTATGTGGCAGATTGGGGGCACCACCTTCTGTCGCAATATAAAATTAGTGCTGAAGAAAGGAGTTTTTATGACTATGAAAACAGCATTAACAATCGCAGGAAGCGATTCCTGTGGAGGCGCCGGAATACAGGCAGACATCAAGACAATGACTATGAATGGCATTTATGCCATGAGTGTAATCACAGCCTTGACAGCCCAGAATACAACAGGCGTCACCGGTATTATGGATGTAACACCGGAATTTTTAGGAAAACAGCTTGATGCAGTGTTTACGGACATTACACCAGACGCTGTTAAAATCGGTATGGTTAGCTCCTCCCAGCTAATTACCGTTATTGCAGAAAAGTTAAGGGAGTATAATGCCCAAAATATTGTAGTTGATCCTGTAATGGTAGCTACAAGTGGGGCAAGGCTCATTAGTGAGGACGCTGTTGAGGTTCTGCAGGAAAGGCTCTTTCCTCTTGCCCATATTCTCACTCCAAACATACCAGAGGCAGAGGTTCTCTCAGGTATTGCAGTTAAGAATGAGGATGATATGATAAGGTCTGCCGGTATAATCAGTGAAAAATATAACTGTGCTGTACTGTGCAAGGGTGGTCACAAGGTAAATGATGCCAACGATTTGCTGTACCATAATGGCAAATACAAGTGGTATTATGGCAAAAGGATTGACAACCCTAACACTCACGGTACAGGATGTACCCTTTCCAGTGCTATCGCCTCAAACCTTGCAAAGGGTTTTGATATAGAAACCTCTGTTAAAAACAGCAAGGAATATATTTCAGAGGCTCTTTCTGCAATGCTAAATCTCGGCAAAGGCAGTGGGCCTATGGCACACAATTATAAAATATTATAAATTTAGAAGTATTTAAGGAAAGCAGGTAAAGTTATGAAAAATTATTCAACACAAATGGAGGCTGCTCGTAAGGGCATTGTTACTCCTGAACTTGAAATAGTTGCAAAAAAAGAAAGAATGACAGTAGAGGAGCTTATGCCCCTTGTGGCACAGGGTAAGGTGGCAATTTGCGCCAACAAAAACCACAAATGCATTAGCCCAGAGGGTGTTGGCTCAATGCTATCAACAAAAATCAATGTAAACCTCGGGGTTTCTCGTGACTGCAAAGACTATAACATCGAAATGCAAAAGGTTATGGAGGCTGTTAATATGGGAGCTCACGCAATTATGGATTTGTCCTCCCACGGCAACACTCAGCCTTTCCGTCAGAAGCTAACCTCTGAATGTCCTGCAATGATTGGCACAGTGCCTGTTTATGACTCTGTTATCCACTATCAAAGGGATTTGGACACACTAACAGCTCAGGATTTTATTGATGTTGTAAGACTACACGCACAGGACGGTGTTGACTTTGTAACCCTACACTGTGGAATTACAAGAAAAACCATTGACCAAATTAAAAAGCACAAGAGAAAGATGAACATTGTGTCAAGAGGTGGCTCTCTTGTATTTGCCTGGATGTGTATGACAGGAAATGAAAATCCTTTCTATGAATATTATGACGAAATTCTTGACATCTGTCGTGAGTACGATGTGACAATTTCCCTTGGTGATGCCTGTCGTCCAGGTTGCCTTGCTGATGCAAGTGATGTTTGCCAAATTGAGGAGCTTGTTCGACTTGGTGAGCTAACAAAGAGAGCCTGGGCAAAGGATGTTCAGGTTATGGTTGAAGGTCCAGGTCATATGCCTATGGACCAGATTGAGGCTAATATGAAAATTCAAAGTACAATCTGTGGTGGCGCACCATTCTATGTACTTGGACCTTTGGTTACAGATATTGCCCCAGGATATGACCACATTACATCAGCCATTGGTGGTGCTATTGCTGCTGCAAGTGGCGCAGCCTTCCTCTGTTATGTAACACCTGCAGAGCACCTTGCACTTCCAAATGTTGATGATGTTAAGCAGGGCATTATTGCATCAAAAATTGCTGCACACGCTGCTGATATTGCAAAGGGCGTTCGTGGAGCAAGAGAAATTGACGACAAAATGGCTGATGCCCGTAGAAAGCTGGATTGGGAAGCTCAATGGGAATGTGCCATTGACCCAGAAACAGCAAAGAAAATTCGTGACGACAGAAAACCTGAACACGATGACACCTGCTCAATGTGTGGCAAGTTCTGTGCCGTAAGAAGTATGAACAAGGCACTTAACGGTGAGCATATTGACATTCTTTAATACATAAACATAAAACAAACTGCCAACAATTCACACCTTAGGAATTGTTGGCAGTTTTTTATTTTTCGGTATCGTATTCCTCTATGATTTTCATTTTGTAACCAATTTCGTTAAGAACTTCCTTTTTACCTTTTCGCTGTCTGTCCTCACAGGCTCTGTAAAGCATATTGTTGTACTTAACGCTTTCCTCCCAGTTTTCTCTCTGGTCAGCTGTTAGTTTTGTTTTGGTTACTCCGTACTCCTCTGTAAGCACCTTACCAATATAGTCTGTTACCTTTTTCTGGCCATACATATTAAGGTGGTCAATACTGGAAAAATCCCTTTTAAAGTCAATTCCCACCTTATCATAATTCTTTTCTAAATTTAAAAAGTCATAGCCATACTCTTTTATAATTTTTTCAGCAGTGTTAGTGCGTTTTATCCTATCGACTTGGGTATCCTTGCCAATAATATGAGGAAAACGAGTAAAGAGTATATTGTCAATTTTCTCGTCCTTACAATACTGCAAAAACTCCCTAAAATCCTTTTCTATTCCTTTGTTAAGAGGAATCGCATCATCAATCTTGGGGCTTTCAAACCTCTTTCTCTTACAGATAACAGGCTTTAGGTAATTACCCTTCAGCAGGGAATATCCCCTTGACTTCATCTTAATGGTATCCACAACATTAAAATAGGCATTGTCAATACTTGTCCAGTTGCTGTGATATTTAAGGAAAGGAAAGTAGTAGTTCTCAGGGTCCTGTAAATCAAGGCTCTTAATTAACTCCACTTTATTCTTTGACATTGGCATATTGTCAACTTGATTTCTTATATACCCCTCGTTGTAATTATAATCTTCAGTTTCATACAAAGCGCCGTTGATTTCAAACACAATCATCTTTGGTGACTGATATTTAATAACTTCCTTTAGCTGTGCCTTCCAAAGAGTAACCATATCAGATGGCACTGCATATGGATAGCTTGTAAAGCCGTACTTTTCAAAGGCATATCCAGCTGAATAACCACTATAAACATCACTTGCACCAATGACCACTACATCAAGGGAATCCTTATCCTCAAGATAAAAGCCGTCAAGCCTTATCTTACAGTGGCTATGACGAGTAAACAGTAAATCATTTCCAACGGAAACAAGGAGCAGAACCACAACTACAATGCACAATGCTTTAATAATTCTTTTTACATTCTTCATAGCTTCACCTTAAAACTGCATATACACAAATTCAGCAGGGTTATAGCCTGGACCATAAATGCCAAACACAAGTATTGCCACAATGCAGAGAGTTATAAGACCAATTCTTACAACTGCACTTCTTCTGTCAAGAATATCTCTCATACACTCGTTACTGTGCCTTTCTTGAATAACGCTGACTACAAAAATCAGCACAGTGCAAAGGGCAAGTAACAGGTACTCTATCTTTGATACACCAAGGGTTAAAATTTCTCTGTACCCCTCCATAATATGCTGGTCAAAAAGTGACATTCTCATCATATCAATAGCACCACTAAAGTCTGGTGCAATATCAAATACATAGCCAACAAGCACCACTACAAAGGTTCTCACCATTTGGAAGATGCCATAGCCAAAGGACTCCCCATTGATATGTAGCTTTTTCAGAGTCGCCTTGAAAACAGGCTCAAGGAGAATGGAAATCATAATGATTAAGCCGTTCCAAAGACCAAAGCCAACATATTTCCAGTTTGCTCCGTGCCATATACCTACCATAAGGAAAACAATGAGGGATGCAACGCTGGTTGGCAATACCTTTGCAATATGGGCACCTGCACTTGTTTTGCCAAATTTTGTACCCTTCATTTTCTTACTTGCAGTAATGAACAAATTTGACATTGCAACAGGGTAGAACAGATAGTTCTTCATCCAAGCTCCAAGGGTAATGTGCCACCTTCTCCAATATTCGTTTATATTCTTTGAGAAGTATGGTCGTTTGAAGTTCTCTACCATATCAATTCCCAGAATTTGTGCAATACCTCTTGAAATATCAATACCGGCAGAAAAGTCAGCATATAGCTGTAGGGCATAAAGCAAAACAATAAACAGAATTGTTGTGCCATTGTACTGTGTATAATCTGCCGTAACGGTGTTAATGGCAATTACTGCCCTGTCGGCAATTACAAGCTTTTTGAAGTAGCCCCACAAAATCAACTCTAAACCATACTTAAATCTTGTAAAGTCAAACTTGTGTGGTTCATAGAGCTGATGTGCAAGTTGGTCATAAAAGCTAATTGGACCTTGAATAATTTGAGGGAAGAATGAAACGAAAAGTGCAAACTTTGCAACATTCCTTTCAGCACTAACCTTTTCCCTATACACATCTACAATATATCCCATTGACTGAAATGTATAAAAAGAGATGCCAAGTGGCAAAACAAGGCTGAATATTGGCAACCCACCATTATCAGTAAAGCCCAGTAGGTCATTAAGGCTACCTGCAAAGAAGTTATAGTACTTTAGAAAGGCAAGTATGCCAAAGTTTATCACAAGAACAAGGGACATTACAAGGCGCTTTTTAATCTTAATCTTGTTTTTATAGGCCTTCTTTTCCTCTCTTGACCATTCCTTTTTCTTTTCCTTAATAACCTCTTTGGATTTTTTGATAATTTTATCTATCCACAAGGCGACACCATAGGTTGACAAGGTTGTAAACACAATGAAAAATGCGTATTTGTACCCTGCAAAAAGATAAAACACATAACTTGCTACTAATAGTACCGTCCACTTATATTTCTTTGCAGGAAATATAAAGTAGGCAAGTAAGGTTATTCCCACAAAAAGGAAAAATTCTATTGTTGTATAACTCAAAATTCCACCCTATCCTTTTAATTCGGTGTATTGAAAATATCTGAATAGATAAAATCCCTTACAATTTTTAATCCCATATCCTCCTTATAAAGGGCAATTCTCGGCATTTCCCTACTTAGGAAAATCGCCATACCCTCCATTGCAGAATATGCTCCTGTTCTCTTGAACACAAGAGTGTCCCCAATTTGCAGATTGTCAAGCTCCACATTTCTTGCAAGAACATCTGCTGTTGTACAAAGACTGCCACAAAGAGTCCACTTCTTCACATCAGAAGTTTCCTCTCCAATATGATAAATTTCTGGAATCTGCATACCCTGAATTTGTCCGTCATATTTAAGCTGATTAAGACCACCATCAACAATGCAGTAGTTCACATCACAGTTTGTCTTGGTGTCGATTACCTTTGTGAAATAATAACCACAGGTACAGGCGAAAAATCTTCCCATTTCAATAGTAAGATTGAGTTTTTCCCCAACCTCTCTTATTTTCTCGGCAACAGAATTCAGCCTTTCTTCTTCAAGCTCATCGGCATTTTCTGCAAAGTAATCAACAGCAAGTCCTGTACCGTATTCAAGGCGATTAAAGGTAAAGTTGTATCTTTCCTTAACGCTATCAATAAATGAAGTTACATAGTCAAGCTCTTTGATAATTGTCTTTGCCTTTTTCTTTTGAGTACCGGTAAAGTAGTGGACGCCTACAATTTCAACACCCTTGTAATCATCCCTATGGTCAACTATGTACTCAACATCCTTTTCGTCCATCCCAAACTGACTTCCACCGGTAAGACGGATAAGAACAGGCACAACCTTGCCTCTTTCAATAGCTGAACTGTTGATTAAATCAAGATGCAAATAGCTTTCAACTGTAAACACACCAACATTATCATCCATTGCCCTGTCAACATCCTTCTTGGTTTTGTTGACGCCAGAAAAGATAACCATTGACATATCAGCATTTGTCTTTTCGCATATTGTAAGCTCACCTGGAGAACAAACCTCAATTTTACTGAAAACCTTTGGAAGATTTGACAGCAAAAATGGATTTGCCTTAATTGAAAAGCAAAGATTAACACCATCGCCAAAGGCAGATTTCACAAGATTTGCCCTTTTTTCAAATTCATCTAAATCAAAAATATAGGAAGGGGTCATAACCCTTCCTATCATATTTTTCAAAACTTCGTTTTTCATATTATTCGTCCTGTAGCTTTTCAACTAATTCAAGAATAGCCTCTGCTGAATTGAAGTTTTCTGGAATAAGGTAGTTTGGTGTGATTTCAATATCATACTCATCATTTAGCTCACCAACAAGGGCAACAACATCAAAGGAGTCAAGAATACCGTCATCAATTAAAGCCTTTTCTTCCTCAAACTCAACATCAGGTCTAAGTTCCTTAAGAATTTCCATTAGTGTTTCCATAGTAATACCTCTTTCATTATTTAAAATATTTTTTTAATTCCAATGTATCAACCTTGCCATTTGGCAGAGTTGGTAGTTTTTCAAGATTTATAAGCTTTCTGGGTACCATAAAGGCAGGAAGATTACCTCTGAAATAAATTGTAATTTCCTTAGCTGTGGCACTACCTGTATAGAACAGGTAAAGCAGAGTCTTTGGCTTGTCATAAAGAGCGTAACAGCTTTCTATTCCATCAATTTCATAGGCAAGCTTTTCAATTTCTCCAAGCTCCACTCTATGACCCATATGCTTTATCTGACGGTCCTTTCTACCATTGAAGTACAAATTTCCGTCATCTTCAAAATGACCCAAGTCACCTGTTTTGTATATAATCTCCCTGTAATTGTTATTCAGAGGGTTTTGCATAAACACCTGTGAGGTTCGTTCTGCATCACCATAGTAACCAAGGGTAACACCTGGACCTGTAACACAAATTTCCCCAACCTCACCATTTTTTACAGGACAGTTGTTTTCATCAAGCAAAAATACACTGTAATTATCATAAGGCTTTCCAATAGGAAGAACTGTGTCCTCTGATGCTCTCTCTTTAACCTCAAAATATGTGCAGGAAGCCGTTGTTTCTGTTGGGCCATACTGATTGATAAAGCGAGTATTTGGCATATTCTCTTGCCAAACGCCTAAGTATCTTCCATTGATTACTGAACCTGAGAATATCACCTTTTCAACAAACTCAGGCTTACATTCTGCAAAGCCACCAAGCTTTGCAGGAATTTCAATACCCGCAACACTCCAGCAAAGTGTGTTTACCTTATAATTATTCAGCGTTTCAAAGAGCTTAACAGGAATTGCAAACTCATTTTTTGGAATGATAACTGTTGATGCACCTGTCTTAAGAGGAATGTAAATATCCCTGACAGCTGCAATATAGTCAAGAGGTGACTGATTGCCA
>JBGUUL010000038.1:0-2121 GCA_045133515.1 Ruminococcus sp. | reverse complement strand
ATTGAATCATTCATCATATTATTTCCTCCTATAACTTAATTTTCAAATTCTTCAGATTTATACCCCTCAGGGAGATAATGTTCTGTTTTGTAGTAGAGTTTGATTACACCCTCAGCCCAATCCATAAAGGCAAAGTCAAACTCCTCTACACACCAATAGAACAATTTGTCCTGAGTTGTTTCTTCCAGACACTCAATAGGGATGGACACCCTAAATCTATCTGTCTGCAAACCTTCAGTGTCAACAGTTCTGGTGTGGTCCACCTTACCTAACTCAATCTTCTTGTCATTTGCCATAAGCAAATCCTCCTTAAAATAATGTTTTGCCCTACTAAGGGACTTAACCAAGCTAAGGGAGTTGAACCCTTACCTGAAAACCCACCAGGAGGCAGATGGATTTCAGCATACCAATACTTGTGTAATAGAAAGTAGAATAAACAGTACAAAGGAAATGATTATGTGTCCAAATACGAAAGCAACTGGAGGAAATAAGAAATATCTTTTGTGTGATTTATCATAGCGCAAAAATTTTGAAAAGTCTCAGTAGAATTTACTTGTAACGAAACGGTAATAAATGCTAATCAAATTCTTGGTGCTTCTTGTTGTAGTTGTGTAATTTTTGACATGTTTTATAAAAAGGCATACAGTTATTATAAAAAGCAAACACTATATAAATAAAACAGAAAGAGACAATTTATAAATCCAAGAGATTACACCCAAAGCCACAACAGGATAGCAGAACATTACTACAGGTAAATTTATGACTTGGACATAGAAAGGGAGCCGGTGCGTTGAGCACCGGCTCCTACATCGTCAGGGGTGTATGAAATTGAAAAAAGAACGAAAAAGGCTCTATTTATAGAGCATCAAATAACTGCTCCAAAATGGCCTCCATAACTGGAACGGCAATAGAATTACCAACCAGTTTACCTACTTGGTTCTTTGTGAATTTGTTATTTCTAAGCAAAGTGGCCTGTTCTGCTGTGAACCCTTGGAACCTCATC
Organism: Ruminococcus sp.; assembly: GCA_045133515.1. GTDB lineage: Bacteria > Bacillota > Clostridia > Oscillospirales > Acutalibacteraceae > Ruminococcoides. The sequence goes on along the minus strand of JBGUUL010000038.1, from coordinate 1,118 downwards.
AGTTCCTGACTTGTCAAACACCTTGTCCCTTTAGCATCCACAACAAAAGTTTGCTGAGTATAAGAAGGGGTGCCCCAACCAGTAGTAATACAGGAAATGCAGTCACGTTTATAATTTGGCTTTCTGTTAGTGATTCTATTTAGGGAGTCTATTTGGGTCTCAGAGGCATAATATTCATCAGCAACAGTTTCTTCAAACCAATCTTCTGCTTTTGTCTCCAAAGGTTTTCCCTTGGGGAACTCATATTTCAAATTCAAGTCATCACGAACCAAAAGCATAAACACTCTGTTTCTGTTCTGAGGCAATCCAAAGTGCTTTGAGTTCATTGTCTGAATGTAGTATTTATATCCTACATCCTCAAATTCCTCTAATATACGTTCAAAATCTTTTCTATGCTTCTTGCCCACCAACGCAGCCACATTCTCTGCAATCATCAACTTAGGTCTTTTGTGATAGGCAATCCTCATAGCCTTAAAGAACAGACCACTTCTTGTAAGTTCGCCATCCTCATCCTTTAAGCCTTTTTGCTCACCTGCACTTGATATATCGGTGCATGGAAAACCAAATATCATTATATCAAAGTCAGAGACAGAACCATCAGAATCATGCTTAGGTGGATGCAATCCAAAACTTTTCCATATGTTTTCTTCGTCTTTCCAATTATAATCAATCAGGCCTGCAGCCAAGTCATTGATGTCTCTAATTCTTTTCTGTTCAAGATTTTTTCTTTCTGCCTCAGTTTCACTGTGCAGGAGACAATAAGCCCTTGCAGCCTTCTCGTCTATTTCACAGAAATGTACCAATTCATAAGGGACACCTATGTTCTTCAAAGCCTGTTCAGGAGCTCCAATACCACTAAACAAACTCAGCAGTCTTAATTTATAAGGCTTGGTATCAATACCCACACACAAGTCACCACGAACTGTGTAATCAATCAGATTGGCATAATAGAACACCTTTTTAATCAGTTTTCTAATGGATGCAATATAGGAAGCCTTATAACCTTTTACAGACAATTTCAACAGGAGCAAATCTATGTCTGTGTCCTCAAAGGAGTGGATTTCCTTATCAGCCCACACATAGAGTTGAGCGTTATACATGGCCTGATATTTCTTTTT
>JBGUUL010000037.1:0-3163 GCA_045133515.1 Ruminococcus sp. | reverse complement strand
CCACAAACCTTGTCAGCTTTGTCAAACTCCTTGTTGCCGTTGCTATCTCTATACACCACAAAAGTTGCCCCGGAGAGCTTATGCTTTGGGTGTTCCTCGTCCACCTTAGTTGTGGTGATCTTGCCGTGGAGAAGTTTGTTTATTATGTTTTCTCCGCCATTGATGTTAATGACTTGTTTTGAGGTACGAGGGTCAGTATATTCAAATGAAAATTCATACTTTGTGTCATCAATTACATAGTGGTCGTTTGTAGTATATTCCTGAACATAGTAACTTCCGAATGGTAAATCAGTAGTAAATGTAGCTGTGCCATCTTCTTTACAGTTGATAATTTCAACATGTCCATCCTTAGGGATAGCAGTTCCGTCACTTGCTTTGATTTCATCCTTCGCATAGAGGGCAAAGCTGACATTAAGAATTTCCTTATTGTCTGCTTTGTATTCTTTTGTTTCTTCAAGGATTTTTTTAAGATTTACCTCTGCCTTTTGTCTTTCGTTGTTGATAGATGTATCCACATTTGTAACAGCTACTTCCTGACCAGCATATGTGATTTCAACAGTTGTTGGTTCTGTACTTAGAACATATCCATCAAGGGTTTGTGTTTCAACAAGTCTGTACTTGCCAAGGTATAATTCTTTGCTTTCGGCTGTTCCGTTCTCTCCTGTGGTAATTGTATCAACAAGGGTATCCTTCTTGTAACGAACTGTTCCGTCAGGGGTTGTAATGTCCTCGTCAGCATAGATTTCAAAAACTACTCCCTCAAGATATGACTTTTCAAAAACAGGCTGATATACATTATCGGTGTTTGATACTGTTTTAAAAATTTCACCTGTCTTTGTGACTGTGATTGTACCTACCTGAACCTTGTCTTTTTTCTCTGTCTTAACAACGGTAATACCATCTTCGGAAGTTGTGTTTTCCTGTGTCACATCAAAATATACAGGTGTGCTGTCAAGGACATATCCGTAAGGTGCCTGAACCTCTACAATACTGTAACCCATACCGTATGGAAGTGTTTCGGGAGTAATAAGATAGCCATCTTCATTTGTATAGAAAGTATCAATCTTTGTAACAGAGGGATAGGTGTACTTCATTGTTACAAACTTGCCGTTAGGATCATAAATCTGAAAGCCTGCGCCTGCATACGGAATCTGTTTGCCTGTTTCGCTGTCAACCTTTACTATCTTTACATAGCTTTCAAGACTTGCGTTATTTATGAGGTATTTGTATGTTTTTCCGTCCTCGTTTATAAACACATCAAAATCGGCAATGAACTCCGTACCGTCCCAGCCTTTGGTCTGATGAACTGTGTATGTGCCGTAGGGTAAATCCTTTGTTTCTGCAAAACCGTATTCATCACAAACAAGAGTATCTCTTTCGGATTCTTTTGCTTTCGCATAGCTTCCCGATGATTTCAAATACACTTGAAACTCTGCACCTTTTTCAGGTGTTTCAATTTTTGTACTGCCGTCATCGGTGTGCTTGATGATTGACACATTACCCTTAATCACTTTTTCTTTGACAGTCTTGTCGATGGTGTTCTTTTCAATGGTATAGTTCTTGGCTTCAGCACCGACCTTGTGTTCCGTTTTATCGAGGAGGTAACCCTCTGACGGGGTGATTTCCTTTATAGTCCAGTTTGCACCACAAGTATAGTAACTTGTTGTAAATTCACCTTTTGAATTAGTGGTGTACTTGTCCTTTAACTTTCCATCTTCATACACACCATATACAGCACCAGACAAAGTTGCATCACCCTGTGCAGTTGTTGTGTCGGCATCAATTTTTGTTACCTTTGCTCTCCACTTTTTAAGAACATTACTAAAGGTAACGGTTGCTGTTTTTCCGGATTCAACCTTAACAGTTTTGCTTTCCTGTTCTGCGTATCTTGTAGCCACTGTTTCAGTTACAGTGTATGTGCCGGGAACAAGGTCGGTAAGTGTGAAAGTACCATCTTTATCTGTGGTTACTGTTTTACTGTAATCTGTACCTGTGACTGTGACTGTGAATTTAATACCCTCTACGATGCCGTCCTCTGAAGTTTTCTTTAGTTTCAGATTACCTGTCATTGTCTTAACAGAAAAGTATGCTTTCACAGGGTCGCTCTCAGGCTCTACTCCGGATATTACATCTTGCACGGAACTTGAACCATAGGCAATTAGCTGTGAACTTGAACTAACACTTGGCATTTTCTTTGCAGAGGTAAAGGAAACCTCATTATCAACAGGCTTTGAAGATGTGAGAGTCAGTTTGTTACCTGAAACGGAAACTTTTACTCCATCTGTTGCCTTAAAATTAAACTCATCAAGAACCTTGTTTTCATCTGTAAGTGTTACAGAATACTCTCCGTCCTTATACTTCATCTCATAGGTTTCTGCTTTTGATTTTAATACTGATGCAAAGCTTGGTACTGTTGAATATTCAGTAAGTAGGTTTGAGATTCTATTGTAGTTTGTCTGTACACCTGTATTGCTGTCACCACCGCAAATTCCGTTATAAAATCTCTTATCAGTACACTTAAAACCATCACTTGTACTTCTGCAACCTGTTACAAATTCCCATATGATAAGCTGAGTTGCAATCCACTGCTGACCGGCTGTACCTGACATATTTTCACTATTGCCGGGCTTACCGTAGAGAAGTGCAAGGTTAATTGCTTTCTGTTTTGCTGAACCAAGATTTTTCCAAGCTGTAGAGGCATCCTCTGTAACTGTATCACCACTCATAAGGTAAACACCGGGTTCAATGCAATATGCGTCCTTGCCGTCTACATAAATTCTGCATAATTCTTCACCTACTGTACCAACAGTTGTACCGTTAGGTGCTGTTGTTTTTTCCACATACTTTATAATGTTTCCTGCTGTGTCATAGCAGTAATCAAAGGTTACTGTTACACTCTTGCCTACTGCATTTACAGGTAGACCAGCAAATGTACCTATCATCACTACTATAGCTAACAGAACTGCTGTCATTCTTTTGAATATCTTGTTTGCCATTAATTTGTTCATTAAAAATACCTCTTTTCAAAAAAATAAGGCAAAGTCGTTTAACTCTGCCTTTTTATAAAATATATCGTTTTTGCTTACTCAAATCATAACCTCATCGCCTGCCCTTCATTGAAATCCTCATCTATATCATCAGACTGCTCACTGCCGTCTGTGAT
>JBGUUL010000036.1:0-40000 GCA_045133515.1 Ruminococcus sp. | reverse complement strand
AGTTTATCCTTTAAGCCCATAGATTTATAAAGGATACCACTTGTATTGAAAAATCGTTTTAATGGCAGATTGCTCTGTTGATACCATAATTTAAGTTCATCATAAGATGGATTATCCTCTTTGATATGTCTGTCAACATATTCAATCCCATTTGCATCAAGCCATTTTTTAGCCTTTTGGCAAGTTGTACATTTGGGATAATTTATAAACAAAACCTTGCTTTTCATATTGGTACTCCTCTCTATTTTATCTTTACTTTGTAATTCACACATTATTATTTTTTCTAATTTAGGTAACTACTTATATTATAACAGAGTATTGAAGATTATCAACAAAATATTTGTTAACTTTTCAAAAGCCCCCAAACATATAATTATACATTTGTAACCTATACCAACCTTAAAATTACAATTCACTCAACTCTTCCATCATAGCTGGGCGATTTTTGTACTTTACTTTCCAATCTGATACTATCTGTTCTACGATTTCTGAGCCACCATTAATCTTTTTTATTCTTCTAAGCAACGACACCAGATAAGAATAATACCTTCTGCCATTTGCATTTAATGCCATTATATTTATTTCCTCCTGATATTTGTTCAAAATCTGCTCTGGGTACTGTTTTTCCAAAACGTTTTCATACTTTTGCAACTCATATATACCTTGGCTATTTAACACATTTGTCAAAAGTCTGTCATACAGCTTTTCTTCTTCATAAAGCCTTGATATAATAGCTTTTTCAGAAAGATTTTTGAACACCTCTTCTCTCTTTTCTATCCATTCATCAGCAGTATATTGATTTTTTAGTTCTCTATACAATTCTATATCGCCAGCCTTATGTTTAAGCAATAATTCCCAAAGCTGTTCTATGTATGCAATCTTGTTTCCCTGCAACAGGTAAATCTCTTTTTTCTTCTCACTATATTCAGAAACCAATCCACTATACTGTTCGTCCAATATTATACATTCATCCAAAATTTGGAGCACCTTATCATATTCCTGCTTTTCCATATAAAAATCAATATAATATTTTCTTACAGATGAATTATCCCAATATTTTTTACAAACTTCTTCTATCTGTTTTTCTGATAAACATATCTCATCCAAAAGCTCCAAATATCTGACCAACCATTTACCTATAGCATAATCTCGCAAATCATCTGAAGCTTTCTTCTCTGATTTATCTATCATTCTTTCTATGTAATCAAGTTTCTCCTGCTCGTATTCTTTTTCTTTAAATTCTTCTATTATTATTTGCTCAATATATTCCTCCAAATAATCCGAAGATCCATCTAAGCGAGAAGTAAACCATTGGAACATTTTCCTTTTTTCTTCTAAACTTACTTTTTTAAGCAACACTAACCAACAATCATAGATGCTATTTACTAACATAGTAATACATCCATCTGAATCATCAATATCTATGTTATTTATTAACTGAAAGATATAATTTATAACTTCAAATGCACTTAGGTAAAATCCATTATCTATCATATGTTTTATATCATTGTCAATAATATCTTCCAGCTCTGAAATAAAGTCATATGCTTCATAATAGCTAATATAACAATCTCTTCCGAGATAATGATTAGTAATAGCATCCACCTGCTCAATATAGTGTTCAATGTCTTTTTTTGTAACCTTTTTATTAACTGTATTATTGAAACGCAACAGTAGCTTTTCATCATCCGTCAGAACAGATGTAAGAAATGCACGCACTACATCCTCATCTGCACTATTCACCAAGTCTTTAATATCAATCATCTTTTTATTATATTCATTCTTAGTGTGTGCAGACTTGAATAAATGTGAATTATGAAAACAATCTATTTCATCAATACCTTTATCAATATCATTTTCAGTCCATTCATACAAAACTGCTGCCATATGCTTACAATTACTGCCACTCTCTGCATAAGGGCAGGAACAGTGCATATCTGCAACTTCTCCGTTACACAATGATATTTCAATCTCGTAAAACTCTGTACCTATTATATCAGCTTTGATAACTTCATCTGAAATATCTATATTTTCCACCGCACCGTCACAATAATAATCATATCCTCTGTCAAGAATGTGCGATGTAAATAGCTTTTTCCAGTCCATATAATGCTCTTATCTCCATTTCAACATAAATTCAAAATCCGATTTAATTTTCATCTGATTTTGCAACATCTTCCTTATACTTTTTTATTACATTCATAAATGTTTGTCCATATTTTTCAAGTTTAGTATAGCCCACACCATTGACTGATAAAAACTCAGCACTAGTAACTGGCATTTTTTTGCACATATTAACAAGTGTAGCATCCGAAAAAATAACATATGCAGGAACCCCTCTTTTTTTAGCGAAATATGTTCTCACCGCTTTTAATCCATCGTAAAGCTCAGTATTAAGGCCCTCTGTATTCACTACTGGAGCCTTAGAATACATTTTTGTTGACTTCTGAATATATATCTTTGCATCTCCATGCAAAACAGGGTAGCTCATTTCTGTTATTCTTATTATTGGATAATCTGCTCCCACAAAGTTAATATATTCTTGTTCTTCAAGCTTTTCGATTATGTATTTAATTTCAGTTGCCTTATATTTCTTCATTATTCCGTATGTTGACTGCATATCAAGTTTTGCTTTCAGTAACCTATCATTAGTCTTACCCTGAAGAACATCCGTTATCATTTTTATTCCGTATCTCTGACCTGTTCTCACTATACAAGATAGAATTTTTTGAGCCTCAACTGTCACATCGACTGTTTCAAATTTTGTTAGACAGTTTGAGCATTTACCACACCTACCATCATAATTATCACCAAAATATTTTAAAATTCTTCCACGCAAGCAATCACTTGTAGTACAGTAAAATGTCATATATTTCAGACGTTCTTCTTCCCTTTTACGAATAAACTCAATTTGTTCATCAGTAAGCTGAGGATTAGGCTCAGTTTTATTTATAAGGAAACGATTAGTCATTACATCCGATTTACTGTACAGCAATATGCAATCAGCTTCTTCTCCGTCACGACCTGCTCTGCCAGCCTCCTGATAATAGTTTTCTATATTCTTCGGCATATTGAAGTGAATCACATATGAAACATTTGACTTATCAATTCCCATTCCAAATGCATTTGTTGCAACTATGATAGGATTACGGTCATATACAAAATCATCCTGATTTTTTCTGCGTTCTTCGTCAGATAACCCTGCGTGATAACGAGTTGCAGATAATCCACTATCATTAAGCCAGCCACAAACTTCCTCAACCTTTTTTCTTGTACTACAATATACTATTCCCGATGTTCCTTTTCTATCTTTTATTAATTCAACAAGCTTACTGCGTTTATTATTAGGTCTTAACACAGAAAAGTAAAGATTTGGACGATCAAAGCCTGTTGTAACAATTTTTGGGGTTCGTAATTTCAGAATTTTTATTATATCATCTTTAACTTCATTAGTAGCAGTTGCTGTAAAAGCACCAACTATAGGTCTTTGAGTAAGATTTTCAATAAATTCATTGATATTTAGATAGCTTGGACGAAAGTCCTGTCCCCATTGTGAAACACAATGTGCCTCATCAATAGCTACCATAGAAATTGTAACTTTTTTGCAAAGGGTGAGAAAGTCTGATGTCAACAGTCGTTCAGGAGCAACATATATTATTTTGTACCTACCCTCATAAACATATTGAAGAACCTTTAAATATTGCTGATAGGTTAATGAACTGTTAATATATGCAGCACTTACACCCTGCTGAACAAGAGAATTAACCTGATCTTTCATTAAAGATACGAGTGGAGAAACAACAATTGTAATACCTTGCATCATAATTGCAGGAACCTGATAGCAAATCGACTTACCTGCACCTGTAGGCATAATACCTAAAGCATCTCTGCCTGATAAAAGGCAATCAACCATATTCTCTTGACCTTTACGGAATGAAGAATAACCAAAATAGTGCCTTAATATTTTATACTTATCATCCATTGCAATAACCTCGAAAACCGAAATAAACTTCTTTATTTGTTACATAATTTTATTATAATCATATTTATACATAATTCAATATCAATTCATTGATTGCATCTCCAAAGAATAATATAGTAAAAAATCATATTAGGATTTATTAAAGGTCGAATAAATATTTCTCAAATTAATGAGGATTATTTATACCAAATCGCCTTAATAAATAAAGAAAACCTGTTCATTGTTTACAACGAGCAGGTTTTCTTTATTTATTGAGTTTTACAGGTTGGTAAGGAAGTTAAGTGTATTTTCTGGAATTTCCATACCCTTTTCAAGCAGGGAAATAAGTCCTACTATAGTTTTCTCAATTTCCTCCTGAGTTGAAGGAACAAGGGAATTATCCAGCTTAACAGAAAGTACAATCAGCACAATTTCTGCCAAAGCCTCAGGATATTCAAAATGTATATCCCCTACCTCAATTCCCTGTCTAACTATTTCCGTCAACTCGGGTTTTAGCTCTTTGATAAGGTGGTTGAGGTATTTTTGGTGGAACAAGGCTTGTTCCTTGGCATCTGTCAAAGTTTTTGGGGGCTGTTTTTCACAAATCGCATAGGATGAATTTCGACAGGCTCTGAATATTTCTGCCATTCTTTCAAAGGTGGAGACATTTTCCTGTGATACAAGACTTTTGGCGATTTTTACAGGCTTTTCATAATTTCTTTTAATCAGTGCCTCAAGTATATCATTTTTAGAATTAAAGTAATAATAAATACTGCCCTTGCCGATTCCTGCCTTTTGAGCAATTTCACTAACAGAGATAAACTGCATTTCCTTATTTTGCAAAAGCTCCTGTAGTGCATCTAAGATTTTTTCATATTTATCTTTATTAGGCATAACATCACCTCCAAAGCTAATAAAAATTAACGCTGTATTTTATAATTATAGCACAAAAGACATATCAAAAGCAAATAGAATTTAGTCCTTAGAAATATTTTTAAAAGTAAAAATAAAAAGCATTGACTGACACTATAATTTGTGATACTTTTATATTGTAATATTATCGACCGATAGTCGAAAATTGGAGGTTTTAACAATGACATATTCAGAATTTTTTTCAGAAATTAAAGGTAAATTCATTGGCACTGATGTAAGTGACATTAAGGAACACCTTGCCTATCAGTTCAACATAACAGGAGAAGAAGGTGGTATCTTCTACGTTGAGGTTAAGGACGGACAGCTTTCTATCGAACCTTATGAATACTTTGACAGAGATGCTATTTTTATTTGCAGTGCAAACACTCTCCGTAAAATTTCCGAGGGAAAAATGGACCCTGTACTTGCCTTTACCCTACAGAAGCTAAAGGTTGAGGGCAGTATTGAAAAGGCTCTCAGATTTAAAGAAATTGTTGACAGTAAAAATAATAAATAAGAGGTAATAAAATGAACTTTATTATTTTGGGTTCTGCCCTTGCAACAGCTGTTATTGCTGGTACTGCCATTGAATGTGCTTACTTTTATCGTCGCACAATGAAGCGAAGTAAGGCAAAAACCGAACGCACAATGAAGATGGCTGGAACTGACTGGAATCAATATATGCCCTTTATAAAGGAACGAAAGGCATATTTTTTGGAACAGCCTCACAGAGATGTGTATGTTAAATCCAAGGACGGACTGAAGCTACACGGAACATATTTTCCTGTTGGTGACGAAAAAAAGGTTGTAATCTGTTTTCACGGTTACACAAGTGAGGGAATGCAGGACTATGGGGCACTTTCAGGCTATTACCTAAAGAAAGGCTTTAGTATGCTACTTATTGACGAAAGAGCCCATGGACAAAGTGAGGGAGAATACATTGGCTTTGGCTATCACGATAGGTTTGATGCCCTTTGCTGGATTGACTTTATTCTAAAGGAATGTGGCGAGGATACGGAAATTCTCCTCCACGGCACATCAATGGGTGGTGCAACGGTACTTATGGCAAGTGGTCTGGAACTACCGAAGCAAGTCAAGGGTATTGTATCTGACTGTGGTTTTACCTCGCCAAAATATGTATTCACCCACGTTTTACATTCTATGTACCACCTACCTGCTTTTCCTGTTATTCAGATTACAAGTGCTGTAAACAGAAAAAAGGCTGGGTACGGAATGGACGATTGCAACTCAGCAAGAGAGGTTAGAAAGGCAAAGGTTCCAATTTTGCTTATTCACGGTGATGCAGACACATTTGTTCCCTGTAGTATGTGTGATGAAATTTATGATAACTGCGCCTCCCCAAAAACAAAGTTAATTATCAAGGATGCAAGTCACGCAGAAAGCTACTACAAGGACACTAAGACATATGAATCAGCCCTTGATAAATTTATTGGAGGAATTATTAAATGAAAACATATAACGGGTACAAGGTTTACCCACTAACTGCAGCGCAGAAATTCCACACCTTTTATCAGGAAACTTGTCCGAAAAAGGAAGTAGTTAACATCGGCACAAGTCTTACCATTGAAACTGAAATTGATTTTGACGCTCTTAAGCAGGCAATTTACAAAGCATATGAGAGATGCGACTCCATGCGACTTCGCTTTGCACAGGACAAGGATGGAAAGTGGTATCAGTATGTTACTGAAAAAGAGGACAGGGACATTGAATTCTGTGATTTTTCAGACAAATCTATGGAAGAAGCTGAAGCTGTTATGCAGAGCTGGACACAGGTTCCATTTGTTCGTCAGGACTCCCCAATGAACAGAATTGTAATGATAAAGATGCCTGATGGTTATAGTGGTGTTTATCTACTTGTTGACCACCTTACAATGGATGCACAATCCCTAATTTGTTTTTTACAGGATGTTATTGAGCTTTACTGTAATTCTAAGTTTGACAATGTGCCTTATCCAAAGGAAATGGCGTCATATATTGAACAGCTTGAAAAGGACCTTGCCTATGAGAGTGGTTGCAAAGCTAAGGAAAGGGACACTGAATTTTTCCACAAGCTTATTGAATTCTCTGAACCAATTTATAATGGTATTGACGGCACAAGAAAAATTCAGGAGGAAAAAGAAAGAACAGGCAATCCAAATGTAAGGACTGCTATCAATATTTCTGACTCTGTTGATTCTGCTCTTGATGTATTTCATCTTGAGGCTGAGCCTACAAAAAGGCTTATTGACTTTTGCGAGGCAAACAGAATTTCCCTTGCCTGTCTGCTACTTTTAGGACTACACATTTACTTTCATAAAATGAATGGCAACGATGATGTTTCCATAAACTCTGCTATTTCAAGAAGGGCAACATTAAAGGAAAAGAAGTGTGGTGGCACTAGAATACACTCCTTCCCTTTCCGAGCTGTTAGAAAACCTTTATTGAGGGTATTTATCAGATAAGGGATTTACAAAATGAGATGTTCCGTCACGCAAACTTTGACCCTGTTGATTACTTTGCACATAGAGGCAAAATTTACAAAAATCAACCTGGACATACCTATGAGCCAATGTCGCTAACATATCAGCCACTTAATCTAAGGTCAAAGAGCCTTGATAAGCTTGGGGAAATTAAGTACAAAACAAAGTGGTATGCAAACGGTGCTACCACACAGGGAATGTATTTGACTGTTTCTCACAGACCTGATGACAACGGACTTGACTTTAGCTTTGAGCATCAGATAAAGGCTGTTTCAAGAGAACAGCTGTAATATTTGTACTACTATCTTTGCAGAATTATGTTTAAGGGTACAGAGAGTCCGAATTTAACTATTGAAGAAATTATAAATCTTGTGTAAAGGATGAAAAATATGTTTGATAAGCTTGTTGAAATTATTTGTAACTATGTTGAGGTTGAGCCAGAGGAAGTTAAGATGGAGTCAAGATTCATAGAGGACCTTGGCTTTACCTCCTTTGACTTTATGAGTATGCTTGGAGAAGTTGAAGATGAATTTGACATTGAGGTTGACCAACAAAAGCTGGTTGATATTATTACAGTTGGTCAAGCTGTTACCTATATTGAAGAATTAGTTGCTGAAAACTAAGGAGGGTAATATGGTTTGTACCACAATTCGTAATATACTCACCTCTGCTGAAAAAAGATTTGGCAACGAAGATGCTATTAGATACAAAATTAAAAAAGACGAAATTGGAGCAAAGTCCTACACTCAGCTAAAAAATGATAGCGAAGGATTTTCAAGAGCAATAGAAAGCCTTGGCGAAAAGGGCAATCATATTGCTATTATTGGTATGACTTCCTATGAATGGATTGTTTCCTACCTTGGCACTGTCAACAGTGGTAGTGTGGCTGTTCCTCTTGATGTGTCACTTCCTGCCTCTGAACTTTGTGAGCTAATAAATCGTGCTGATGTTACTGCCCTTGTTTTTGATGAAATAAGGAAGGATGTTGCCACACTTGCAAAGGAAAAATGCCCTAAGCTACAGCACATCTTATCAATGCAAAAGGCTGAAAGTGACACCTCTGCCCTATCTCTTTGGGAAATAATTCTGAAAAATCAAGGTAGCTATGATTTTGTTCCTGACGAAAACAGCCTATGCACTATTATGTTCACATCAGGCACAACAGGAATTAGCAAGGGTGTTATGCTGACTCACAAAAACTTGGCTGAAAACGCAACCTGTCTTGATATGAAAATAGAGCCAAGGACAGTTATTCTTTCTGTTCTACCTATCCACCACGCATACTGCCTTTGTATGGATATTCTAAAGGGAATTTCCCTTGGATGTATAATTTGCATAAACGATTCTCTGCTTCGTGTTGCAAAAAACATTAAGTTATTCAAGCCTAATATGGTACTTATGGTTCCACTTATGATTGAAACTATGGCTAAAAAGCTTGAGGATACAAAGGGTATTCCAGCTTGGCTTGTAAAAAAGCAGGTTTTTGGCAAACAGTTCCACACCATTGTAAGTGGTGGCGCATATCTTAACCCAGCATACATTGACCTATTTGAAAAGTACGGAATTACCATTTTACAGGGCTATGGAATGACAGAATGTTCACCTGTTATCAGCACAAATCTGCCTTGGAAGATTAAAAGTAATTCTGTTGGCAAGCTAATGCCAAACTGCAAGGCAAAGGTTGTTGATGAAGAGCTTTGGGTAAGTGGTGGTAGTGTTATGCAGGGCTACTACAAAACGCCAAAGGAAACAGAGGATGCCCTTAAGGACGGTTGGCTTGTTACCGGTGACCTTGGTTATATTGATGATGAGGGGTATGTTTTCTTAACAGGCAGAAAGAAAAATCTTATTATCACAAAGAATGGCGAAAATGTTAGTCCAGAGGAAATTGAAAATACGCTAAGTGAAAACCGACTTGTCCAGGAAGTTCTTGTTCGTGAAAAAGAGGGTGTAATTGAGGCTGAAATTTTCCCTGATTATGAATATATTAAGAAGAAAAAAATCTCAGATATTCAGACAGAAATGCAAAAGCTTATTGATGAGTTTAACAAAACTGTTCCACCATACAAAAAGGTTTATAGCCTTATAATTCGTGAAACAGAATTTGAAAAAACTCAGACAAAGAAAATTAAAAGATTTTAAAAATAAAGGCTCGGAAGTAAAATTCCGAGCCTTAGTTATTGCAATAAACATTTGTATGACTTATAATAAAAAAGGAGGAATATGCTATGATTATTGATACTCACGCTCACATTGGAAAGCTACTGAGCTTTAGAATGACAGAAAAACAGGTTTTATATTCTATGGAAAAGTATGGAATTAACTTTTCCCTTATTTCAAACATTGAATGTGTGGAGTTTGACCACCAAGGTCGAGCTGTGCCTAAAATCTTGCAAAAAAGTCAATACAAGGCAAACAAGAAAGCAATAGATTTCGCAAAGGCGCATCCAGATAAAATAGGGGTTTTGCTATGGGCAAAAACCTTTAATGAAAATGCCGACAGGGATTTCATTAAACTTTTGGAGGAAAACAGGGAATTTATTTACGGACTAAAGCTACATCCCTTCCATTCAAGAGTTGCTCCCGATGACCCAAAAATGGAGCAGTGGTATGAACTGTGCAGAAAATATGAATTGCCCATAGTTTCCCACACAGGAGGTTGTGAGGAGGCAAACTCCATTCATCTATACAATGCAGCAAAAAGCCACCCTGACCTGAATTTTGTTATGGTTCATATGGATTTAGAAACGGATAATAAACAAGCTGTTGATTTACTTGGAAAGCTACCTAATCTTTATGGTGACACAACATGGGTAAAAACCGAAACCACAGTTAGGGCTATTAAAAATTGTGGAAGTCACAAAATGCTATTTGGCTCTGACAATCCTATTGACGGAAAGGACACCTACCTACACAATAAAACAGGTGACCGTTCACTTTATCAGGAGTATTTTAACGAACTGAAAACAGAATTATCTTCTGATGAATACGCCGACCTTATGTACAGAAACGCACAGAGATTATTCAAAATCAATATTTAACACAAAATACAAAATGCACTTAGCCGTTGTGGTTAAGTGCATTTCTCTTATTTTTTTATTTCAAGTAGCTCCTCTGCCCTTGCAATCTGTTCATCTGTAGGAACTCTAACGCCCTCAAGTGGGTAATCAAGAGAAAGCTCCTTCCATTTTACTAAGCCAAGGGTATGATAAGGGAGAATTTCAACTCTATCAACAGTTTTAAGAGTTTTGATAAAGGCATTTAACTTTTTCAAGCCTTCCTCATCATCGGTGTGGTTTGGCACAAGCACGTGCCTAATCCACATTCTTGTACCCTTATCAGAAAGGTACTGTGCCATTTTCAGCACATTTTCATTCTTAAAGCCTGTGAGGATTTTATGCTTATCGCTTTCAATTTCCTTTAAATCAAGCATAACAAGGTCGGTGTATTTTAGAAGCTCATCAAACTTTTTAAGGAACTCCTCATCCTCTTTAAATGGCTGACCACTTGTATCAAGGGTTGTATGTACACCCTTTTCCTTTGCAAGACGGAATACCTCTGTTACAAACTCAATTTGCAGAAGTGGCTCACCACCACTAATGGTAATGCCACCATTTTTACCCCAATAGCCTTTGTAACGATAGGCTCTATTAAAAAGGTCCTGTGGAGTCCACACATCACCCTTGTTTTTATCCCAAGTTTCAGGATTATGGCAATACTTACAGCGCATATTACAGCCCTGTAAAAAAGCTACAAATCTAACACCTGGGCCGTCAACAAGGCCAAAGGTTTCCAGATTATTTACTCTACCAAGAATACTGCTGTTTTCCATAGAAATATCCTTTCATACAAATATATCCGTGCCATAGTCTTTTGGAATACAACACGGATATAATATTACTTTTACTTAATTGATTTTGCCAAAGGCAACATTACATTGTTGCGTGGCAAGTACGGGAGATAACATCCATCTGCTGTTCTCTTGTAAGGTCGATGAACTTAACAGCATAGCCAGAAACACGAATTGTAAAGTTTGCATATTCTTCCTTTTCTGGATGTTCCATAGCATCAATGAGCTTGTCCTTGCCAAACACATTAACATTAAGGTGATGTGCGCCCTGATCAAAGTAACCGTCCATAACCTGAACAAGGTTCTTTGTCTGCTCTGCCTCTGTGTGACCAAGAGCATCTGGGTTGATTGTCTGAGTATTGGAAATACCGTCAAGTGCCCAGTGGTATGGTAGCTTTGCAACAGAGTTAAGGGATGCAAGAAGACCGTTCTGCTCTGCGTTGTAAGATGGGTTAGCACCTGGTGAAAGTGGTTCGCCTGCTCTTCTACCATTTGGCATATTACCTGTAGCCTTACCATAAACAACATTTGATGTAATTGTAAGGATAGATGTTGTAGCCTCAGAATCACGATATGTATGGTGCTTCTTAATCTTCTCAAGGAATGTCTTAAGTAGCCATACTGCGATTTCGTCAACTCTGTCATCATCGTTACCGTATCTTGGGAATTCGCCTGTTGTTTCATAATCAACAGCAATACCGTCCTCATCACGGATAGGCTTAACCTTAGCATACTTAATAGCACTTAGGGAGTCAACAACATGAGAGAAACCTGCAATACCTGTTGCAAATGTTCTTCTTACATCTGTATCAATAAGAGCCATTTCAGCTGCTTCGTAATAATACTTATCGTGCATATACTGGATAAGGTTAAGTGTGTTTACATAAGCACCAGCTAACCATTCCATCATCTTATCGAACTTGTCAATAACTTCGCCGTATTCAAGGTATTCACTTGTAATTGGTCTGTATGCAGGACCAACCTGTTCACGAGTCTTAGCGTCAACACCACCGTTGATTGCATAAAGAAGGCACTTTGCAAGGTTAGCACGAGCACCGAAGAACTGCATTTCCTTACCTGTCTGTGTAGCTGATACGCAGCAGCAGATTGAGTAGTCATCGCCCCATACTGGCTTCATTACATCGTCATTCTCATACTGAACTGAGCTTGTACGGATTGAAATTTCAGCAGCATACTTCTTGAAGTTTTCTGGAAGAGCTGAAGAATAGAGAACTGTAAGGTTTGGCTCTGGGGAAGGTCCCATATTTTCAAGTGTATGGAGGAAACGGTAGCAAGTCTTTGTTACCATTAAACGACCGTCAACACCAATACCACCAACTTCAAGTGTTGCCCATACTGGGTCACCGGAGAATAGCTGATTGTATGAAGGAATACGAGCAAACTTAACCATTCTGAACTTCATAACCATATGGTCAACAAGTTCCTGAGCCTCTGATTCTGTAAGGATACCCTTTTCCATATCACGCTGAATGTAAATGTCTAAGAATGTTGAAATTCTACCAACACTCATAGCAGCGCCGTTCTGTGTCTTGATAGCTGCAAGGTAGCCGAAGTATAGCCACTGGAATGCTTCCTTTGCATTGCTTGCAGGCTTTGAAATGTCATAGCCATAAGTAGAAGCCATCTTCTTCATATCGTATAAAGCACGAATCTGAAGTGCAACTTCTTCTCTTGTACGGATAACATCATCTGTCATTGTGCCATCGCCACAGTTGATGAGGTCCTCATTCTTTCTATCAATAAGGAAGTCAATACCATAGAGAGCAACTCTACGATAGTCACCAACGATACGGCCACGACCGTAAGTATCTGGAAGACCTGTAATAATCTTGTTGTGACGGAGCTTCTTCATTTCAGGTGTGTAAGCATCGAATACACCCTGGTTATGTGTACGAGAATACTCTGTGAAAATCTTTTCAAACTTAGGGTTAGCCTTGTAACCGTTAGTTTCACAAGCCTGCATAGCCATCTTGATACCACCAAATGGCATAAATGCTCTCTTAAGTGGCTTGTCAGTCTGTAGGCCAACAACCTTTTCTAAGTCTTTTGTTTCTTCGTCAATATATCCTGGGCCATATGCTGTAAGTGTAGAAACAACCTCTGTTTCCATATCAAGAACGCCACCCTTAGCACGCTCTTCCTTCTGTAGTTCCTGAAGCTTGCCCCAGAGCTTATCTGTAGCCTCTGTTGGTCCTTCAAGGAATGATGAGTCACCATCATATGGCTTGTAATTCTTCTGAATAAAATCTCTTGTGTTAATTTCTTCTTTCCATAGACGGCCTTCAAAGCCATCCCACTGTTCAAAATTAAACATTTATTATTCCACCTTTCTTTTTTATTTCCATTTGCTATTATACTACATAAAAACAAAAAAACAAGTAAACAAGAAGCAAAAAAATGTCATTTTTGAAATATCCATTTTGCATACAAAAAAAACAATTAAAACCCCAAAAATATCGTATAGTTTTACAAGGAAAAATTCCACTTTTTTCCACTTTTGAAAGGGCTTTACATCAATTTAACATAATTTTATACCAGATTTTACCAACAATTTTACAACATACAGTATATTTTAAAAAATAACCACTATATTTTGTAGTGAGTTATTTGTTAAATTTTTAACTATTTTCCTTATCATACCCTGCTTTTCTATTTATATATATAATTCTAAACAGTTTGTGCATATTTTCACCTTATTTTTTGAACTATAAAAAGCCAATGTTTTTTCGATTACAAAGCTTTAATATTTTTTCTTCTATTATTGAAATAAAACACAAGAAGGTGTACAATATATTGGACTTATCTCACCTTTATTTCTTTTAGGGAATAAATTAGTTACAATTTGTAATTTGTAACCTTTATTGTGAATTTTGTATAAAAGGAATTTTACGATCGCCTTATATCTTGTTGCTTACCAATAAGAAAACGCCATAATTCTTTAAAATAAACAAAATTTCTGACCCTCCAAAAACCCTTAAAAATGGCTCTACGACTTGACTTTTTTAACTTTTGGTGGATATAATACCACCGTTGCCTACGCAATGACTTGTAAATTTATGTGTATGTCATTATGCACATATACAAATTGCACATATAGTCATTTGCAGGGAAAAATATTATTGGAGGTCAAACATGATTAAAAGAAGTATTTCTACGGCTTTTATGCTATGCATATTAGTTATTGCATCAGTCTTTGCTGTCAATACCGTTAATGCAGAAACAAGAGAAAATTTTTCATATAACATCATGGAAGACGGTACAGCAAATATTACAGAGTGTTTTGAAAAGAAGGATGAGGTACTTATCCCAACAAGGCTTGGTGGTAAAAAAGTAAGCACAATTTCAGTTGGTGCATTTGATGAATGTACAAAGCTTGAAACAATTAAAATTCCTGAAACTGTTAGCTACATAGATGAGGGAACATTTGAAAAACAGGAAAATCTCACAATACATTGTGTCCAAAATTCCTATGCACACAAATTTGCAGAGGAAAATAATATTAAAAGCGAAATGCTTGTAAATAAAATAGTAATCAAGACAAAAACTTTGTTACTTTCTACAGGAAGCAGTAAAGCTCTTTCAACTTCAGTTTCCCCAAGCAATGCCTATAACAAGGGTAAAAAGTGGGTTTCCAGCAACAAAAATATTGCTACTGTTAACAGCAAGGGGGTTGTTACAGCAAAAAGAAGAGGAACTGTAAAAATATATGCCAAGTCCATAGACGGAAGTATGAAACAGTCCGAATGTAGGGTTACAGTAAAGCAACCTGTTAATAAAATTCAAATCAGCAGAAAAAGTCTTACTCTTAACAACGGCACAAAAAAGGGATTAAAGGCCAGACTTTTGCCATCTAACGCAAATAATAAAAAGGTTAAGTGGTCATCTCGCAATAACAGAGTTGCAAGGGTTACTTCAAATGGTACTGTTTTGGCAAAGCACAAAGGTAAGACTTTAATTGTTGCAAGTTCCACAGACGGTAGCAAAAAAACAGCAAAATGTACGGTTACAGTTAAGCAACCTGTAAAAAAGGTAAACATTAAAAACAGCTCCCTTAATATTACCATTGGCAAAACAAAGAAGCTAAGTACTGCTGTATATCCAACTAACGCAAACAACAAGGGACTGACCTATAAATCTTCAAACAAAAAGGTTTGTACTGTTGATAAAAATGGTGTTGTAAGGACTATATCAACAGGCAAGGCCACAGTCTATGCTTACTCAAAGGAAAACAAAAAAAATGTTGACAAATGCAAGGTTACAGTTAAGCCTGTAATCAACCTCTCCCCTTACGAGAAGGATTTACTGGCAAGGAGTCTTTACAGAGAGGCAGGTTCAACAAGCTACACCTGTCAGCTATATGTATGCTCTGCAACAATTAACCTTTGGCAAAGTGAGTTTAGCCATATGTCACTGGCTCAAATGCTGACAAACTACAATATATTTGAAACAGCTTATACTCTAAATTCCGTAAGTGAATGGGAGAAAAACTCTGTTATGGGTGTTGTAGAAGATGTTATGAACGGTGGCAAGGTGCCTAATGTCAAGTACTTCAGGACTTGCTACTATCACGGCTTTGGAACACCTGTTATTAACATTGATAATGTTTATTTCAGTATGTAAAACAAGGACTTTCACAAGTGCAACTCATTTGTGAAAGTCCTTTTTCTATCCAAAAATATTTTTAATAATATTATCTACCGAAAAATCGTTGCCATAGTTTGATACATACCAATCCTTACCGTAATAAAAGGCAACTATCAAAAGCGACACTATTATTATAAAAATCATTGTGTTACGGAAGTAGTGGTGCTTTTTATGAACCACCTGATTATATCCGTCATTGTAATCTTTACGCTCCCTATCCTCGTATTCATCAAGAAAGCCCTCGCTACTTGTCCTTGGTGGCATTGTCTGCCTTTCAGCAGGAACATCTTCAAAGGACTTATACTTATATCTTGCCTCTGTAGCAAGAATAATTTTATCAAGGGCAGTATCAAGAACTTCTCTCATTTCATCAAGACTGAGAATTTCTGTTTCTCCAAACCTACCGGAATAGAAAACAAGGTTGTCAATTTTGTAGCCACCCTTTCTCACATCGAACTCCCTGTTAAGCAAGGTCATCATATAGTATCCAAGATTTCTTGCAACTCTATAGGCAGGAAAATCGTGGGTAAAATCTGCCCTTAAATCAATTATAGTATTGTCAATTATCATCTGACAGTCAGATTCCCCCATAAGACTTTCTCCAAAGCCAAAGGAAGGATTAAACACAACTCTGCTTGTGGGAGTAAGCACATGAGGAAGGAACTTCCTTTTAAAGCATAATGCAAGCTCCTTAATTTCTGTTACCTCGTCATCATTTGCAGGAACAAAAAACTGTCCTAAGTCAGAGGGTACAGCACCTCTTTTGTAACAAACATCCAGCTTTGCAAGAAAAAAACAATGCTGAATAATATTATAGGTGGAGTCATTACCATTGTCTATGTAGTCAAAAATACGCATTTCTGCGTAGTCGAATCTTTCCTTTAATTCACTGTAATATTCTGAATTAAGTCGCCATTTTAAATTCTCAATACTTCTATGAGCAGGACTGTTTTCTATAGGATTTGTATTTTCATCATTACAATACACTGCAGTCAGCACTTTGGCAATATACTGAAAGGACAACTCCACCAAGGAATGTGACATTTCCCCTCTCATTGTTGCACCAACTCTTAATGAATATTCATCAGAAAATGGGGTTTTCCTTGAAAGAGTAATGAAGGCATCTTCCTGTGGCAACGCCTTCTCCAATGCTTCTCTTATAATTTCATCCTTTGCAGTTTTACCCTTTAAAAAAGAATCAAGTGCCATAATACCACCTCCTAAACCTTATGCTTATCTCTATACCTACTGTAAAGCTCAGTATAAACTGAATATGGAATAGCTAAATTCCCCTTACCTGTACCGAGTGCAATATGTGGCTTGTTATCTCCGTGGAAGTCGCTACCACCACTTTTAATGATGGAAAACTCCTCTGCCAAGGCAACAGCCTTTTTGGTAGTTTCCTCATCATAAGAGGGATAGTTAACCTCCATACCGTCAAGGCCACAGGTCTTAAAGTCGGCTAAAATTTTTCTCATTTTTTCTGTATCCTTTATATTAAGGAAAGGGTGTGCCCACACAGACACAGCTCCAATTTTATTTATAAACTCAATAACCTCTAATGATGAAGGCTTTTTTGCAGGAACATAAAAACCAGCTTTTTTGTAGAGGTACTTTTCAAAGGCATCCTGGACAGTTTCGGCATAACCCTTTTTAACAAGAACTGAGGCAATATTCGCCCTGTTCACCTTGCCACTATTTACAGTAGCTTTTACCTCATCATAGGTTATATCCACACCTGTTCTACGGATTTTCTCACACAGGTCGATATTACTTTTCAGTTTTGCTTTAAAGCTATTATCTGTAAATTCTTCAACTACTTTATAAAATTCGGGAGGTATAAACAAACCCAGTATGTGAAGCTCTGTCCCCATATATTCAGTTGAAAATTCTGCACCTCCAACAAGGTCAATGGACTTGCCCTGTCCTGCTTTAAAAAAGTCAGGCAAACCTGAAACAGAATTGTGGTCCGTAAGTGCAATAGCAGACAGACCTCTTTCCATAGCTAAATCTATTATCTCCTTTGGAGTTAATGTACCATCAGAATAATTTGAATGTATATGCATATCACAGAACATATAGTCACCTCTACAGGATATTATATCATATAAATTATGAAAAATCATCATTATTTTAAAAAGGTAGTCCGAGTTTTTTCGGACTACCTTTAGTGTTTGAATGAATTATTATAAATTTTATTCTTCTATTACTGAAAGCTGAAAATCAAGGTGTGCTGGTATAAACTTACTTATGCTCCTTGTTAGAAATTCAAGATTATCACTTACCCACTGACTTTTTACAACATCAATAACAATAGCCTGAACAAAGGGATATTCTCTAATGGTAAAGGTTGCAGGGTAGTAGCTAAGTAGCTTTTTTATACCCTCAACTGTAAAGTCGTTTTCATCGGAAGAAAGCATTTTTATAAGCCTTGCTCTGCGTTCTTCCAAACTAAGGTCACATTCCACAGGGTCAAGATAATGCTCCTTTTCGGTGATACCATAGTCCTGTGCTGTAGGGATAAAACCCTCTCTTTCAAGGTCTTCCAGTTTCTCTGCAATCATCTGAAGTGCCGTAGCATAAGCATTTATTTCCCCTATTAAAAAAATATCGTCAGTATTATAAATCCTGAATTTTTTAATAAGGGAGGTTATCCTATCAGCTATCATTATGAATCCTCCCTGTTATCAACAGTAATCTTATACAAATATGGATAAACATTTGGATTCACAAGAACATCATAGCTGTCATCAAAATCATAAATAAAACCCTTGACGCCCTCAATATTCTTGATTATTACTGCAAGGTTTGAAAGATAAAAGGAGTTACCCACTCCAAGGGAGTTTATATATTCATATGATACACTTTCAATCTCTGCCTTAACTTCATCAAAGCTATAATTTTCCTCAACATCAAGGTAAATATGTACAACTATATTTGTTTTTGTAGCTGTTCTCACAAGCACATTCACATTGACTTCCCTTTCCGTTGAGAAAACGGACTGCACCTTTTCTATCAGCTCTGTACTTGCATCACCACTTTGACTGTTAATGAAAACATCAACAGTACCAACGCCACGGTTTTTAGGAATTACTCCGGCAGAATACACACCACTGACACCCTCAGCTATACTTCTGTAATATGCAGTGTTTGTACTGTTATTGTGATGATTATGTATGTAGAGTATTCTCTCCCTTAGCTTTTCATCGTTTTCTTCATCAGCACCACCTTGCATTGGCTCTTTATTATAAACCTGAATTATATTCTGCACACTTGTAATGGCACACACCACCGTACCTGTTGCCACATTATACTTTTTTCCACCGTATTCAGCAACTACTGGTATCTCCACGTGTACTGAACCGGCCTTAATAACTCCCTGTGCAGTCGTTATAAATCTTAGAGGAATATCATCATCAGTAGATACAACTGTACCCTTTGGAATAATTGTATCGGTATTTATTGTATATTCCATAGCAAAGGAAACATAACCACAAGCCTTTAAGGCTTCTTTTCTCTTTAAACCTCTTTCCTCTGCGTGGTAGTCAAGGTATTCCCCCTCGGCAGTTGTGGCAAAAAGCTGTTTTTTCAGCCAATCAATATTACTGCAAAGATTGAACACCTCTCCAGCCAATATTCTCATTCTAATTCCTGTATCGGAATATTCATCAGGTGTGTAGCCTGTTGTATCCTTGTATGCGTTGTTCATTCTTGCAAGTATGTTATTGTAGCTTTCCACCTAACTTCACCTCTTTTTCATAAATATTGTCCTCTACTGTAATTTGAAGTGTAACTTTACTATTCTCCAAATCTATTTTCTTAATCTTACAACTATAATCGCAAATATCGTATATTGCCTCATTGATGAACATTTCAAGAATAAGGGAATCTCTCTCCTCTATGTAGCTAAGGTTTGGAATAGTTATACCCATAGCCTTATTATAGGGGAAATCCCCCTTTTTAACGGACAGAGCAAATTCTATCCTCTGGAAAACTGCGTCCATATCAATAACAGATTTTTCAGTTGTATAGGTGCTTTCAAAGGCAATACCACCGTTTGAAATTTTCACATCCCTCATTAAATCACCTTTCCGTTAATGACAACATCGCCACTATTCTTCAAAACAATTTCTGCTCCACCAGAGCTAAAAAGCATAATCTCTCCAGGCTGTAAATCCTTGTCAGTTCTGCTATAAACACCCACCATTAAATTCCTGTTATCAAGAGGAAGTATAACTCCTTTTTCTCCAACAGGTGGATTGTAGGCTATGCCAAAGGGAACAACTATTCTTGAATTATTATATTTACTTGCACCACTGATATTTGCATTGGCAGTAGAGCTTAGCCCTACTTCCCCTTGGGATGCTTTTGCTTTATTTTTCTTTGCTATATAGTTTGTCAGCCACATTTACATCACCCTTTCAAATATTTTTCAAGTAGTAGCTTTGTACTTTCCCCTGTTGAACCAAAGCTGTAGCTAACCTCGGTAATGACAAATTCCTCATCACTAAAGTCCACTATTGCCCTGTTACCTATTAGCCTTGTTAGCTGGTTTGTACATACAACCTCTGCTACAAGACTTTCTCTGAAAGATTTTTTCATTATATCTTCGCCATAGCTTACAGGAGTTTTGCTTTCAAGTCGGCAATCAAGGTAACGCTCCCTTGGAACAGAATAGGATTTAATATTGGGATTTTTCAGCTTATACTTGTATCCCTTGTTATCAAGCATATAATTTATTACAGTTATCTGCTGATAAGGTCTTTTATATTCTTTATAAGAATTATATTTTATTCCCTTACTTCTATTTTCTGAAAATTCCACTATTTCATTTTTCACTCCACCGGAAAAAGAGAACACTCCCTCTGGGGAAAGATATGGACTTGTGCCAAACACCTTTTTTGAGTAATTTTCCATTAACTGATACATCGTTGTACCAAGCTCACAGGATATTGGCTCTGCAAGAATATGTTCCCCAGGGACAAATTCAAGGGAAAGTGGCTGAAGATACTTCCTACCAAGGAAGTTTTCCGTTGCTTTATGAATTACCATAGGCTCAATTTCGTTATCAAGGAGCAAACACATAAGGGAACGAAGAAGGAATTTATTATACTTTCCTGCACTGCTAAAAACAGTTTGTTCCTCGTCAATTACACCCTTGAATATAAGTCCATTTTCATCCAGAATATTTATGTATTGGGGATTATCATATTTCTCATAAGGAACAATAACAACTGCACTATGAGCTGGGATATTAAGGCTAAGATTTATTTTTACAGATAGTGGTTTAACCTCTGCAAGTACATTTGAATTACCCTCTATAATTTCCACACTTAACATAGCCTCACCTCATCACCTGTTGTCACATCAAAAGGATGTCTGATTTTTGGATTAAGTCTTAATAATTCTTCAACAGAAATATTAAACTTGTAAGAAACATCCCATAGGCTCTCATTTTCCTTTGCCTGATAAATAGAAAAAACAAGATGCTCCCTTTCACTATTCATAACCTCTATAAAGGTGAATTTATAGCTAATAAGGTTATCAGTTGGCTCACCGATTATCGTTAGGGAAGAAAAATGAGCCTTCATAACCATAAATTCGGGAATAGATAGTATGCCATCCTTATTTTCTCTGTATAAGCTCCATAGCTTTCTATACTGCTCAAAGCAGTCCTTACCAAAGAATGAACCCTCCCCTGTAATCACAGCACAGTTTCTTCCAATACTCTGTAAAATATTGTCACCATAAGGCATATGTTCTTCTGCAATATCCTTTTTTGAGGATATTTTTATGGAATGGGGATTGAACTTCCAACTAAAATTTCTAAATCTCATTGGAGAAGTCACGCTGTATCCTCCCTTTCTATTAAGGTTCTGCTATAGCGTCGCATATCTTGACGAATTTCCTCGGAAATATTTTCAACATTATAGCTTTCAGCAAGACTGTCAGCAAAAAGGTAATATTCCAAATTTTCTGTATTATCCATTAACAACCCTTCTTTCTCCACAGCCAATTACAAGACCTCTGTAAACATTACCGTCAAGGGTATATAGGTTATCAGAAATTACTGTACAGCCTTTGTACTCCACACTACTTGTATGTTCCCTGTTATTATATATTGTAAGGGTAAAGGTATCGTTATCACCGTAGCTTTTATTATTGCCAAGTAGCTTAAGGCTCACCTTGTAAGTCTTTTTAGATGCTATCACTGCATAGGGTTCACTTCTAAGATATTCTGATATTGTCTTTTCCATATATTCCTCAGAGGTGGAAAAATCTACTACACCACCAACCACATTTTCATCAATGTAAATTGATTTGTTCTTAATGCTTGGAGAGTAAGATTTTTCCTCTGAAATATAATTATCCAATAGCGTCCCCCTTTCTGATACACTCTAATCCGATTATCATACTTCTGTAAATAGCCTCATATTCCTTACTATAGTTAATTTCAGTTATTGCAACGCTTTTTGCGTCAACACTACAGAGAGCCTCTCTGATTGAGTTCACTATTCTTGCAATACCATCGCCACCACTTCCATAAGGGCAATAGATGTTAAGCAAAAGCTCATAGCTGATTTTCTCACCAAGGCTACCGTCACCAATGTATCCACCAACAAATGGAGAAATCTGAAATGCCCTTTCCTGAACAGTTACAAGTGGGGACATAATTGGCTTGTCACCTGACCTGCCATTATGAGCCTTGATAAATCTCACATCATTTAAAGAATTGTTCATTTTTACACTCTGTATGAGTTTCTCTGTATTTTCACTAAGCACAAAAATCATCCTCCTGCTCTGGCTCATAGGCCTTCATAATTGCCCATTTATACACACAGCTATCCTTGGCAACATATTTCTGCCACACAAGAACTCTGTAAAGAGTATTGTCAAATTTTACAATATCATTCTGTGTCATTTTAGTATCAGCCTTTGCATATAACATATATCGCATCTCATCGCCAATGGAAACATCGGTGCCGTCCTTAATGTAGTAGTTTGAATTTTTGTAGCTAAGGGGCTGAACAAAACCTTTTGTTGTGCTGACAGAGTCCCCACTTATAATTTCAACCTTGCTTCCGTACTTTTCAAAGGAAGCATTTATAGCTGTTACAATGTTCAAACAACCACTCCCTTAAAGAAAAAATCCTCGGACTTAACATAGGGTGCAATTTCTTTCAGACTTTCCTTCCACAAAAGTTCTGCATTTTCCACAGAACCAGAGGAACTGCTGTCAGAGATTGACAAATCCCCTGCCTTAAAGGTGCTTTCGTTACCACCACTGCATAGAATACACCACTTGTAGTAGGCATAGGTGCCAACTGCTGATGTCAGCACCTTGTGGTGCTGAACATCAACATTTTCCTTTAGCAGAGATGTAACATATTCCTGTGCATCATAAATCAGAGGCATCCACCTTGACAGTTCATCTTCATCAATACCTGTCAGCAAGGCAAATCTTTCGCATATCTGATTAGTACCCAAAATATCACCTCAGCTTAATAATTAGCAGGAAAGAACCTTACCTGCGTCTGCAAAGATTTTTGCAAAACCAGCTGTTGAGGTAATGGCTGCTCTTTCAAGCTGACGGTCAATGAGCTTGTCGTACTCTGTCTGAACCTCTCCGGCCTTTACCATTTCAAGAGCGCAGTTCTTGTCAAGACCGATTACATAATCCCCTGTAATTTCAGGAGTATGGATAACATTTGCACCCATTGGAGTAATCATCTTGCCTGTTCCCTGGAAGTTAAGACCTGCAACAGAATCCTTCATCTCGTTAATTGAAAGTAGCTTTGTCATAGAAGTAGTTGGGGCAATAATTGTTGTAAGGCTGTATGGTGCAAGACCTGACCAAAGACTAATAAGGTCGCCATAGGTAATACTACCCTCAGTTTCAGTATTAAGAACTGTTGCAGGGTTACTGTTGCCGTCACCATTCAGAAGAACATTTACAGCATCCTGTAACTGCGCCCTTGCAATATATGCACCAATCTGCTTGAGTGTTACTGTAAAGAGGTCAAGTCGCTGGAAACGGATAGCCTCATAGGATGACACTAACATTCTGCCTCTCTTATGTAGCTTAACAAGGTTATCCTTTGTTCTTACAGTTGTCTGTGGAATAGTTGTACCCTCCATAACAACCTTTAGGGACTTATCATCGGCACTTGGTTCTGATGTAATAGAACGATAGTCCATACCCTCAATCATAGTTGTTGTTGCAACAATGTCAGAAAGCACATCTGCCTGTTCCATACCAAGGTTTACGGCTCTGCTGATATATTCTGGGAAAAGAGCAGCAGAGGAGCTTGTGGAAAAGAACTTATCAACAGTATCTGAACCCTTGCCTGAAACCTTAATATCAAATCTCTTTAGCTGTCTTGAAAAAGCATCAAGGCCTTCAAGTGAAGTACCCTTGTAGTTTTCTGATGGGTCAAGGGACTCCAAAACATCTGTAAAGGACTTGCCCTTTACACCGTACATACCCTTTTCAAGTGAAATATTCTCAAAATTACTCATATAATCTCTCCTTCTTTAATTAAAGTAAAATACCTGCGTAGTTGTCATCGCTTTCAATAACATATAGCTGTCGTCCTGTTGCGTTCACTTCAACTCCGCCCTGGTCATTTGGAGCAAGAGTCTTTAGTCCACAAGGAATTTTCCCCTCTGTACTTACCTTAGCAAAGCCTCTTGTCTGTACAGAGCAGTAACCGTCCCTTACAGCTAATAAAACACCAAAAATGCTGTCGCTTGAGGTTGCCTTGGTAGCTGTTGCGTCCTCCTTAACTGTCACAACAATACCTGCGTCACCCTCATTAAGTGTGCTGTCACAAAACATTGTGATAGCGTTTTCGTTATAACCACTAAAATTTACATTCATAAAATAACCTCCTAAAATTAAATAGTAAATTCGTTGTTTTCCTTATTTTCAGACCTACCCTCTACATAAGTCTGTGGCTTAATAGGTAGCTCTGCACTTGCTTGCTTCTCATACACGGCTCTTAATTCCTGTAGCTGACTGACAGGAAGTGCCTTTACAATGGCATCCATAGTGTCTGACTTAATGCCACACTTTGAAAGGAGAGCATATCGCTTAACCTCCTCCATTAGGCTCTTTCTGTAAGCCCTGCCGTCCTCAGCCTCCTTTTCAAGATTTTTTATGTATGAGAGTAGCTTATTCTTCTCATTCTTATTCAGGGTGATTTCACCCTCTGATTTAAGGTGTGAAAAAATCTTTTCCATTGACCTTACTCCTTCCTTAAAATTCTTAATTACTCCTGCATTGACCTGTGCAGGTACAGCCACAAAGCTCCACTCATAGGCATCAGTTGGCTCTGTAAGCTCCCCAACACACACCTCATCACCGTAAGCCTCACCTTTGTGGTGAGTACAGCTGTGACTGTCCATTTCATTACCACAAATTGAGCAAATAGTTCTGCTTACTGCACAACCAACGCTGACTTCCTTCAAAATTCCGGTTTCAATTCTTTCAATGAAACTCTTTGTACTGTCACAAATCGGAATATATGCACTTGCTTTTAGTCTGAAGTATTGGTCCCCAGAGTAAGTAATCTTGCCTTCAACAGCCTCAACCTCTGTCTTATAAATCCTTGCAGACTGATTTTCAGCCTTTGGATTGTGGTCAACAATGCCTGTTTTTCCAAGGAATAATTCTTGTAGAGAAAATAAACTCTCTACAGTAAATCTTTCATAATCCCTGTCAACATCATTGTCACAAAGAACAACGGAAAAGGTATAGACTTCATCAGCCTTTAAGTCCTTTCTCGTGTATTGGTTGATTAGTTGTAAATCATTTTCTCCCTCTGCTGATTTAATAACTGTTCCTATTCTCAATGCTTCACCTCCGTAATTTCTCCATTTTCTCCCTCAACAACGCCAAAATCCCTTTTGACTTCCATTTCTGTTCTAAGAGCATTGGCTCTGTTGAGCCTTGCGTTTGACATTTCAAGCTCGTCCTGTAGATTGATGTTGTTCCACCTTACAGTTATTTTTTCATCAATTCCTCTAAGATTAAGGAACATTTTTACAATCTTTATAATGACGGGATTTAAAAGCTCTCTATAATGCTCAAGCTCACTTGTAAGAATATCAGCCTGCTGACTACTCATTCTCTCTGTTGTACTCCAGCTCAGTCCTAAAAGGAATGGTGGAACAGACAGCTTTGCAATAATCTGCTCTGTAATACGCCTGATTGGTACATCACACTCCAAAACCTGATTATCAGCACCAATGGTTTTGATAGACACATCTCCAACGGAAACAAAGTCGTGAGTGGTGTGACTGTCACGCATAACTCTTGACCATTCACCGGCAATCTGCTCTGCGTTTTCTCTTGTGTACATTGTAGAACCACTGTTGCTGTCTGGCTTGTAGGTTACTGCAAAGCGTATGTTTCCAACTCTGTCAAAATTCTGTCCAATGGAAGAATAAATCTTCAGCAGAATTTCTGTTACAAATGGCAAACCCTTTAGAATAGAATTCCCCTTGCATCTGCCAGGTTCTGGATTAAGCATAGTTGCCATTAAAAGGTTTTGATAAGGCAACTCCTGCGTTCCAAGGGCATTATTTGAGCAAACAACAATGTCAGCAGGACTACCCTTTGGCGCTAAGGTTATGTCCTTTAAATTTGCATTGTAAAGGGCAACAATATCTTTACTGCCATTACTTAGGACAATTTCTCCAACAGCCTCACCGTAGGTCAGCAACTGCTGAAAATAGCTTGAAATAAATGCTCCAATACCCTTGTTACCGTTGCATACATTTACATTCTCCAAAAAGTCCTTTACAAGGAGTGTAGTGGATTCATTTTTGCATTCAATTGTAAATGAACCCAAAAGTCTGTCCAGCTTTCCTATTGCTGCATCCACAATAGGCAAAGCCTCTCTTAGGGAAGAATATAAATCAAGCTCCACATTTGAAAGTGGCTTGTAGGAGCTTATTAGTGAAAAGGGATGTGTGCTGTTATCCCTTGGTGAACATTGAATAAGAGCTTTATTTTCCTTTGGTTTTCGTTTAAATATACCCATAAATCTCCTACCTTCTGGAGGCAATAGCCACAAAGCCATTACCTCCATTTAAAATTGTTGATACAAAATACCTGATGTCATCCATTGCGTGGTCATTCTCCTTGATTGGTGCATCTGTGCCTGACCTTTCCTCCCAACGATATAAGGAAAACTCCCTGATGCTGTCACTACAGTTGTCGCATATTTTTATATCGCCGTTTTTCAGTGCAGTGCTAACAAGTCGAATACCGTCAAGAACATTATTCTTTGCAGGTATAACATTGAATTTGTTGTGACGGCGAATTGTTTGTATAAAACTTGCAGCCGAAGGATCAACTGCAACTCCTACAAGAACTCTGTCACCAACTAACTTTTCCAATGACTCATAGTGTTCTTCATCGGTTTTCTGATAACCCTCAACACGAGAGTTAAAGTAATACTCATCTATCCTGTACCAGGCATCCTCTGCCCTGCCCCACAGTCCAAATGAGGCAGGATTTACAGTACCGTAGTCGCAGGAAACTGCGTACTGAGAGAATTTTTTCTTTGGCACAGGCACAAATGCTGAATCCTTGTCCATAAATGGATATACAGCCCCTGTGGTGGCCACCCACCTACCCTTTACAAACCTTTCATAAAAAGCACCACTATAAAGTGACTCATACCTTTTTATCATCTTAGGGCTAAGGGATGGATTGTCCTTCATTTCAAAGTGAATATAAAGAACATTTTTCTTCTTGGCTTTCATTATCCATTCTCTGTAGAACCAATGCCCCGGGTACTCTGGATTACAGTTGAACCAAAAGGTACTGCCCTCAATAGAGCATCTTGCAAGTGCCTGTTCTACAAATGACCTTGGCATAAGTGCCACCTCATCAAAGAAAACACCGGCAAGGGTAATACCCTGAATGAGAGATGCACTCATTTCATCCTTACCACCAAAAAGGTAAAAACGGTTAATTACCTCATTGTAGGTAACAATGAGAATGTTCTCACTTTTCTTTAGCTCGACCTGAAAGCCAAGCTCCACCAGAGTTTTCATCAAAGGGAGAATAACATTTCTTTTCAGACTACGAATGGTTTTGCCACACAAAGCAAAAGAGGAATCACTAAATTTACTGAAGGTCCAAGCTATGTAGGAAAGTGACATACAAAAGGTTTTGCCACTTCTTACTGCTCCGTCACAAATCAAAGCGTCCTTGTCCTTTGTTGGGGAACTTTTACACCACCAGGTCAGCACCTGCATCTGCTTTTTAGAAAAGGGCTTATATCTACTCATTGTTATCACCCAATGCCTTTGCTCCCAGTTCAAGAGCTTGATAAAACGGCAGACATTCCTTTCCCTCATCATCCATATTACTGAGCTTTTCCAGTGCTTTGAGCCTGTCAAAAAACTTAATTTCCATAGCTCCATCCTTTGGCTTTTTAATCTCGGAAATCATAAACAAATCCATATTACTTAGTTGCTCTGCACTGAGTTCCTCACTTGTAATCAGAGTGATACAGTCGCTGATGCTACCAAAAGCAAGGTGCTGATACCCCACAGAGGCAAGGCTTCGCATTAGCTTTCTCTTTGCCCTTAAAAGGCTATCAATCTCATTCATAATATCTGTCCTTACAATCAATGTATCCCCAATGGTTAGGTCTTTATATCCTGCAAGGCGAGAAGCTTCTTCAAGGGTTTTGCCCTGAGATACATACAAACAGAATGTTTTTTCTCGTTTCTTAATAAATGTTACCTCCTTCTGCTAAACAGGTTTAAGCTGTTCAGCTAAAATTCATCCTGCACCTATACCCCCTACAGAAGAAAAATTGCATACTTATATGCAATTTCTTCCGATTATTCACAAACTGTTAATAGAAAATGCAATTATTGCATTACATAACTCCACAATTTCAGGAAAAACTAATACATAGAAAAAATTAGTTAAGCTGGTGATTTCCTTTGTTTAGTTCTTCTATAGAAAATAATATTCAAGTTTTAGACAACCTCACCCGTTGTCAAGAAAACTTTGACATAATAAAAAGAATTATCCGTATAAACAAAAGAAAGACCGTTCTATACTTCATAGACGGTCTAATTAAGGATGATATTATGGAAAAGCTTATGGAGTTTTTCTATAGCGTTAGTGACGACAGCTTTCTTCAAGATGCCAACGCTTTTATGGAGAACTGCGTCCCCTATGTTGAGGTAAACAAAAGCAAAAAGGAGGAGGAAATTCTTACCTCACTCCTTTCGGGAATTGTCCTTATAACTATTGACGGAATAGACGAAATTATCCTTCTTGACACTCGTACCTATCCTCAGAGAGAAACTGCTCAGCCTGAAAATGACAAGGTTCTTCGTGGCAGTAACGATGCCTTCACGGAAATTTTCATACACAACTGCGTTTTAATCAGAAGAAGAATCAGGGATAGGAACCTGACAATTACAGCATTACAGGCAGGTGAGTCCTCAAAAACTGATATTGCCCTTGTGTATATGGAAAACAAGGTTGACAAAAAGCTACTGAATAATCTAAAAACAAGAATTAAAAATATAAAGGCAAAGGAACTTTCAATGAGCCAGCAGGCATTTGTTGAGGCACTTATGAAACCACTTTGGATAAATCCCTTTCCAAAGGTAAAGTATTCAGAGCGACCAGACACCACTTCAGCAAATGTTCTAAAGGGAAATATTGCCATTATTGTAGATAACTCCCCATCGGCAATCATTATCCCCACTTCTATTTTTGACTTAATGGAGGAGGCTGACGATTACTACTTTCCACCTATAACAGGCACATATCTTCGCCTTGCAAGATATGGTGTCACACTGCTCTCCCTTTTTCTCACTCCACTTTGGCTACTTGCCAATCAGTTCCCCCAATATACACCTGAATTTTTCAGCTTTACAATAGTTGACGAGCCACAGAATATATCCCTGTTTTGGCAACTTATACTTGTAGAAATAGCCATTGACGGACTGCGACTTGCCTCAATCAATACTCCTGATATGCTAAGCACCACCATAGGAATAATCGGTGGTATTGCACTTTCTCAGTTTGCCGTTGACGCAGGGTTTGCAAGTACAGAAACAATACTGTATATGGCTTTCGTCACAATTTCAAACTACACTCAACCAAGTCAAGAGCTTTCCTACGGTATAAAATTCCTTCGTATAATTCTTCTTGTACTAACAGAACTGTTCTCCCTATGGGGGCTTGTAGCAGGAGTTGTCCTAATTTTCGTCCTTCTTGCCACTAACAAAACCTTGTCTGGCAAGAGCTACCTCTATCCTCTCATACCATTTAACGGTAAGGAGCTTTTTAAAAGGTTTATAAGAACCAATAATGCAAAATAAGGGTTGCCAATGCAACCCTTATATCATTTCTTCTTTTTCCTATGTCTAATGAACATCACAACAGCACAAACTACAAGAACGCCAATTAGTATTCCGTAGATAAGTGCAGGATTTGTTTCAAGAGGATTTTCTGCGTGATTCACAGCCTCACCCTCATAAAGTCCAGAGGGAAATTCCTCAACAGGATACATTTCCTCCTTGGCAAGTATAAGCTCCATACTAACTCCTAATCTGCTTGAACATAGAATGTCTTAACAAGCATATCAAAAAACTCTGTATTATCAATATAAAATTCGGCGTACTCCTTACCCATTTTCTCCGTACCTGGAACCTTCTGAATATCTGCTGATGTAACGCCCTTACGAAGTAGCTCTGTTGCAAGGTAGGTTACCTTTGAAAGAGAAAGGTCAGTGGTCATATAAGGACTTGCTCCGTTATACAGGTCAACTACTGATGTAATATCATTTTTTGCAGTAGATATAACCTTGCCAACAAACTGGTCAAGATAGGCCTTCTGCCTTGCCATACGGTTGGTGTTGGAATCAACCTTAGTCATATTTCTTGAACGAATAAAGTCCTCAGCATCATCACCGTGGAGTTCATAGGTTTTGCCCTGTTCATAAATCATCTCGCCATTATACCCTTCCAAATCAACAGGGCTGGTAACTGTTACACCACCAACAAGGTCATTTAATTCAGAAACTGCGTCTGTATCAATAGTTGCGTAGGACTGAGCAACAGGAAGTCCAAAGAAAATTCGCCTTATTGACTTAACCATATTATTTGCACTACTCTCCTTGCCGTCACCATAGGCGTGAGCAAGACACACCTGTGCCTTTTCTGTACCTACATAATCTCCGGAAATACTGTAAAGGTCAATATCGCACATTGCATTTCTGCTTATCTGAAAGGTAGTTGCCCTTCCGTTATCCATATCCATAGCCACAAGATAAATTGCGTCAGCCTGTCCACCGTCACCAATCACATTATCAATTTTCTGTTCCTCATAGCTTTTGTCCACACCCATAAAAAGTACCGATGTCATACTGTCTTTGTAACGATAGAGATGCCCCTTATAGTTTATGTAGTTACCCTTATCAATAACAGAAATACTCTCATCAGGTGGTGTTAAATTCATAGCAGATAAGTCAAATATACTATTCTGACCACTATAATACAAAAATCCAAAAGCACCCACAATAATAATTACCAAGGAAAGCAAGGTGCATAAAAATGCAATCAACACCTTTGTGAAAACACGGCGTACCTTTTTCTTAGATTTCTTTTTTGGCTTTTCAAACTTACTATGTCGATTATACTTATTCAGAATGTAACCATCGCTATTATCTTTGCCAATTTTCTCGTCATCCTCCACCTCTATAATGGGAGCTTCATTAGCAAAGTTAGGTCTTTCCTCAATTACAGAATTATTCTCCTGAATTAACAGATTCTCATTATCATTTTGTCTGTTCATTTTTCACCAATACCCCTTGTACTAAAAATCTGTTTTCAGGCCTGTTATTTGTGCAGGTGCTAAGGGTAACAAGCTTGTCATTAACAGTAACCTTTGCACCGTTCCTTACATTACTTACAATAGCATTAACAGGATTTAAGCTGTAATCAATATATTCCTTAAACACCTTGTCATCACCAAAGTGATTAAAAGCGTTGTCAATGTGCCTGTCGTCATATTCATAAGCAGAATATATCAAATATGTCTTAATGCTGTCCTTTGTGTAGATGTAGAAATATTTATGCTTATCAAAAAACTCTTTGTCCTCAAACTTGTGCAAATCGGCAAACATTGTGCCATTCATCATATTGTGACCGTAGAGAATTGTATTTCTGTCAGAAAAGTCCCCCATATTACACCTTTCCATATAAATAGAACCTGCATAAAGGTAGTTTTTGTAGCAATCCCTATGTAGATAATAGGCATAATCTTCCTTTGGAGCTCTTAAAACAGGGTAGTCAATATTGGTGTCCTTAATCTTAATCCAACCAACAATATCCTCATTGATTTTCTCAAGCTTCTTAAAGTCAACAGGATTTTCAGCACTTTTCTTTTGAACATTCTTAGGCTTGTTGTCTGCTGTTAGTGTAGGAGAAACATTGCTTGACAATTCTTTATAATTATTTTCTCCTGAGGAATTATTACTTATATAGAATATAATATACCCTAATGTAGTGGCAAAAAGTAAAAGGGCTACAACCAAAATTGTTATCCAAAGACCCTTTCTTTTTTTCTTTGGTTTATTGTCACCAATAATCTCCTCAATAGTCTTTTCGTTATTTTCATTTGTATTATAATCATTATTCATATGGCATTACCTCTCGTATCATTATATCATACCATATCTCCTTGGTCAACAAATCAAAGGTCTATATATAACAAAATCCCCTACAAAATGTAGGGGAAGTTTATTTGATTTTTACTTTGACTTCTTAACCTTGCTATATGCAAATGTAGATACACCTGCAAGTGCTAATGCAAGGAGAATAGAAAGAAGAATAAAGTCACCTGTTACAGGGGAAGTACTGCTGTTGTTGGAGCTATCTCCACCTGAACCATTTGAACCATCTGTACCACCTGAAACACTTGAACTGCTGGTTTCTTCATCATCTGAACCGTCAACAGGTGTTGTTTCTGTAGCATAAATGGTTGAACCATACTCATCTGTCCACCAAGTAGGACCGGTCTTATCTTCTTCACCTGGAGTTGTTGGTTTAGTTGATTCCCCATCCTTAACAGATTCTGCAATAATCTCAATATCACCTGTAACAACAGGAATATAAACAATACCGGTTACAGGGTCATAAACTGACTCAGTAATATCAACACCAGCCATAAGAATCTGAACCTTATCCATTGTATATCCTGGCTTTGGCTTAAGAACAGTTCTATATGATGCATCCGGCTTTGTAACAACTGTCATATTTGTTGACTCTGTCTTAACAAGCTCGTATGTAACGTGATTAACAGGGCTACCTGTTGGACTATTTACATCAGCTGCAAATACTGTAGATGTTGAAAAAACTGCAATAAGCATTGCAACTAAAACTGCTATAGTTTTTTTCATTATATTTCTACCTCCATACTATACTTCATTATAAAGGAATTATATCACATTATTTTCCAAAAATAAAGTATTTAAAAGAAAATAAATATATATATTTTTCATAAATATTCATATATTCATTTGGCTAACTTTAACAAATCCTTAAATTGTGCCCTTTGTTGACAGTACGCCTTCTATTCTCTCATCAACAGTAGTAGCCATATCTAAGCTTTTTGCAAAGGCCTTAAAAGTTGCCTCTGTAATATGGTGGTCGTTACCGCCCCTTAACTGACAAAAATGGAGATTCATCATAGCACTGTAGGAAACTGCATAGAAAAACTCATTTACCATACAGTTGTCCATATCTCCTGTTTTATCATTTTCATATTTCAAATCAGAAACATAGTATGGTCTGCCGGATAAATCTACACCACACATAACCAAAGTTTCATCCATTGGAAGAAGAAAGCTACCGTACCTCTTAATACCACTTTTATTCCCAAGAGCCTGTTTTATAGCATCGCCAAGAACAATACCTGTGTCCTCTATAGTGTGGTGGCAGTCAACATTAAGGTCACCCTTAACCCTAAGCTCAAGGTCAAAAAGACCGTGCTTTGCAAAGCCCTCCAGCATATGGTCAAAAAATCCAATACCTGTAGAAACCTCAGCCTTACCACTTCCGTCAAGATTAAGCTTTAAATAAATATCCGTTTCCTTAGTTACCCTTGTAACCTCTGCAATTCTGCTCATTTTATCACCATTTTTCTATAATAGAATTATTCTTCTTCAAATCTAACCAAGGCTGCATTTTCGTGGGCTGTCAGGCTTTCACAATTAGCAAACATTGCCACATCCTTATATACCCCTTTTAATGCCTCCTTAGAATAATAAATCACACTTGACTTCTTAACAAAATCATCAACTGAAAGTGGTGAGAAAAATTTTGCTGTACCATTTGTTGGAAGAACATGGTTTGGACCTGCAAAATAATCACCAAGGGACTCACAGCTATAGCTACCCAGGAAAATAGCTCCTGCGTTCTTAATCTTTGTCATAACAAGGAATGGGTCTGCAGTCTGTATTTCAAGATGCTCAGAAGCAATCTCATTTGCTGTTTCAATGGCGTCATCCATAGTGTCAGCCACAAGAATATATCCAAAATTGTCAAGGGATTTTGTCATAATCTCTTTACGAGAAAGAACCTCAACAAATTTGTCAACCTCAGCAGAAACCTTTTCTGCAAAGGCCTGACTTGTAGTAATGAGAATAGCAGATGCAAGTTCATCGTGTTCAGCCTGACTTAATAAATCAGCTGCTACAAATTTTGGATTGGCTGTTTCATCAGCAATAACAAGAATTTCGGAAGGACCTGCAATTGAGTCAATGTTAACATGGCCATACACAGCCTTCTTTGCAAGTGCAACATAAATATTGCCAGGGCCCACGATTTTATCAACCTTTTTAATGCTGTCTGTACCATAAGCAAGGGCACCAATAGCCTGTGCGCCACCTACCTTGTAAACCTCATTAACACCTGCCTCATTGGCTGCTACCAGCACAGCAGGGTTCACCTGACCCTCCCTGTTGCAAGGTGTTGTCATAATTATTTCAGGCACACCTGCAACCTTAGCAGGCATAATGTTCATAAGAACAGATGAAGGATAAACAGCCTTGCCACCTGGAACATAAACACCAACCCTCTGTAGTGGTGTGATTTTCTGACCAAGAATTGTGCCTTCCTCTGTGGAATTAAACCAGCTATTTTGCTTTTGACGCTGATGATAGGACTCAATATTCACAAGTGACTTTCCGATTACAGTTAGTAGCTCATTAGAAACCTTTGTATAGGCCTCTTTGATTTCCTCCTGAGTCACCTTAATATTTTCACTACACAAGTCAAAGCCGTCAAACTTCTTTGTATATTCAAAAACTGCCTTGTCCCCATTTTCCTTAACATTAGCAAGAATTTCAGCAACTGCACTTTCGTAACTGCCATAGTTGTTAGGACTTCTCTTTAGCATACCCTCAAGAATATTGTTTGTTGTTTCCTTAGTTAACTTTACAATTCTCATTTTATCCCATTTCCTTACCTTTTATATATTCCTTTAGGAAGTCAATCAGCACTTCCATTTCCTTTTCAGTACCTATTGTTATTCTCAAATAGTCCTTAATTCTCTCTGCCCCAAAATGTCGCACATAGATTTTATTTTCTTTCAGAGCATTAAACAATTCCTCTGCATCAAGGTAGCTATGCTTTGCAAAAATAAAATTAGAACAACTGTCTGGGAAGCTAAAACAAAGCGCCTTAAGCTCCCTCTTAGTTTTTTCTCTAACCTCAACAATCTTGCCAACAATTCTTTTAAAGTAGTCATCATCATTAACAGATGCCATACCTGTCCTAATTGCCACATCAGACATAGTGTA
This sequence comes from Ruminococcus sp., assembly GCA_045133515.1. GTDB lineage: Bacteria > Bacillota > Clostridia > Oscillospirales > Acutalibacteraceae > Ruminococcoides. The sequence goes on along the minus strand of JBGUUL010000036.1, from coordinate 4,279 downwards.
GGAATTATAGCTGAACTTAACTGAATTAAGAACAGAAATCAACTTTTCATTACCTATGCAGTAGCCAATCCTCATACCTGCCATTGAACGAGATTTAGAAAATGTTCTTGTAACAATCACATTGTCGTACTGCATAGTCAGTGGCAAAGCAGTTTCTCCACCAAAGTCAATATAGGCCTCATCAACAATCACCAGAGTGTTTGGGTTAGCCTTAATAATGGCCTCCACCCTGTCAAGTGGTAGAACAAGTCCTGTTGGTGCATTTGGGTTTGGAAAAACCACACCACCATTCTCCACCATATAATCCTCTGGAATAATGTTAAAATCTTCATCCACAGGAATTTCTTTATAATCTATCTTAAACAAATCAGCCCACACCTTGTAAAAGGCATAGCTTATATCTGGAAAAAGAATCTTTTTGCCACTGTTGAAAAAAGTTAAAAAGCACATTGCAAGAACATCATCAGAGCCAACTCCAACAAAAACATTTTCCTTGCCCACATTGTGATACTCTGCAAGAGTTTTTACAAGGCTACTAACCTCAGGGTCAGGGTACTTTCTAAAGCTATTGTTACCAACTGCACCCAAAACCTCCAACACCCTGCTTGAAGGTGGATATGGATTTTCATTTGTATTTAGCTTAATAACATCATTATCCTTTGGTTGTTCACCTGGCACATAGGGAACAACCTGACGCAAATTTTCTTCTAAAATCATAATTTTCTCCGTAAGAATTTTCCATCTATTTTTGTATTTGTTTTTACTATTAACATATATATCCTTTTATATTATACTTTACAAAAACGCTTTAGTCAATAAAAGTGTTGAATTTATATCAAGAAATATAAAACAAACAAATTTCTCTGCATTTAGGATTTATACCTTAATTAGATTTACATTTTAAAAAAGTTGTGATATAATTTTTAATGGACAAATGACTTTATAAAGTCAAATAAAACACAAGGAGAATTTTATAATGGGTGGATTTATGGGTGTTGCAGCCAAGTATGACTGCGTATTTGATTTATTTTTTGGCATAGACTATCATTCACATCTTGGTACAAGACGAGGTGGTATGGCTGTTTATGATGAGAGTAAGGGCTTTGATAGAGCTATTCATAATATCGAAAACGCACCTTTCAGAACAAAGTTCGACAAGGATATGCAGGATATGAAGGGTAAGTTCGGTATTGGCTGTATTTCAGACTACGAGCCACAGCCTCTTATTGTTCGTTCACATCACGGTACATATGCAATTACAACTGTCAGCAAAATTAACAACAAGGACGAAATTGCAGAGGAAGTATTTAACAAGCACTATTCTCACTTCCTTGAAATGAGTGGTGGCGACATTAACTCTACAGAAATGATTGCAACCCTTATAAATCAAAAGGACAACCTCATTGACGGCATAAGCTATGCTCTTGAAAAGGTAGATGGCTCAGTTTCAATTCTTCTTATGAATCAAAACGGCATCTACTGCGCAAGGGATAAGTACGGCAGAACTCCAATTGTTATCGGCAAAAAGGAAAATGCCTTCTGTGCTGCCTTTGAGAATTTTTCATACAAAAACTTAGGCTACTCCGACCACAAGGAATTAGGTCCTGGTGAAATCTGCGTTATTACTGAAAAGAACTGTGTAACTCTTAAAAAGCCTGGTAACGATATGAAAATCTGTACCTTCCTTTGGGTGTACTATGGCTACCCTGCAAGCTCCTATGAAGGTATGAGCGTTGAACAAATGCGTTACAACTGTGGCGAAAAAATGGCTGAAAGAGATAATGTTGAGGCTGACATTGTAGCCGGTGTTCCTGATTCAGGTATCGCCCACGCTGTTGGTTATGCAAACAAATCCGGTATTCCTTTCTCAAGACCATTCATCAAATACACTCCAACTTGGCCTCGCTCCTTTATGCCAACAATTCAGAGCCAAAGAAATCTTATTGCCAAGATGAAGCTACTTGCCCTTGAGGACTTAATCAGAGATAAAAAACTTCTCCTAATTGACGACTCCATTGTTCGTGGCACTCAGCTTAGAGAAACAACAGAGTATCTCTTTGAAAGTGGTGCAAAAGAGGTTCACATCAGACCAGCCTGTCCTCCACTTGTTTATGGCTGTAAATATCTCAACTTCTCTCGTTCATCATCAGAAATGGACCTTATCACAAGACGAGTTATTGAAAGACTCGAACACGGAAATGTAACTGACGAAGTTCTAAAGGAATATACAAACCCTGACTCAGAAAAGTATGAAAATATGGTGAATGAAATCTGCAAGGAGCTAAAATTCACCTCACTTAAGTTTAACAGACTTGATGATATGCTTGATTCCTGTGGAATAGAAAAGTCCAAGCTATGCACATATTGTTGGGACGGTCAGGAATAATTTTCTGCAATAAAATAACAAATGCAAAACAGCAACCAAAGCACTATGACTTGGTTGCTGTTTTTAATTTAATAATAAAAATAATTTTTCTAATTTAGAATTATATTATTTTTTATCTGATCTATATTCATAATTCTTGTAGTAATTTCTATAATGTTTTTTGTATTTGTGGGAATAGCCATCGCTCTTTTCCTCATTCAAAACACAACCCAAAACATTGATATTAGAAAGCTTTAACTGCTTAACACAAGCGTCAAATTCCTTCTTTTCAGTAATATCCTGTCTTACAATTAACACCAAGCCATCCAGATATGATGAAATTGAAGCCACATCGGACACAAGATTTACAGGTGGTAAATCAACGATTATGTAATCAAAATCCTTCTTTAATCGTTGCAGTAGCTTTTCCATTTTTTTAGAGCCAACAAGCTCAGAAGGATTAGGAGGAAGATTGCCTGAAGGCACAACATACCAGTTATCAAATACATTTGATTTAAACTGCTCCATATTATTCAAACAGTCACCAACAAGCAAATCTGTAAGACCAGGTGTACTTTTGATTTCCATTTTCTTTGAAACACTTGGGATTCTAAGGTCACCGTCCAAAAGCAGAACCTTGTCACCGTTTTCAGCTAATACATAGGCGAGGTTAATAGAAGTAGTACTTTTGCCCTCACCTCTTGTTGAGCTTGAAACACCTATAACAGGACATTCTACATCATCAGGTAGAGTAAAGTTAAGATTAGCCCTAAGTCTTTTGTACTGTTCTGTTGCAGAGAAATCAAGATTTTTATGGAGGGTCTTGCTAATTTCTAAGTCAGAATATCTGTTGTTTTTTCTTTTCTTAAACATTTTTAGCCTCCCCTTTTCCCTTTTTATTATGCTGTGAATAGTAACTATAGTTCTTTGAGTTAGACCCAAAGAGGTTTGGAATCTTTGCTAAAATTGGATAATCATAATTCTGTGTAATATAATTCTCGTCGTGAATAGTATTATCCATAAGTGCCATTATCGCTAACACTAAAAACGACAGCAAAAATCCTAAAAGAAAACCAATAATTGTAAACTTAGAAACGCTAGGATAAACCTTCTGGGTATTTACAATACCTGAGTCAACAACCTCCATTTTTGCTCCGTCAATAATGTCAGAAATTCTGTCAGGCAACACCTTTGCAATACAGTTTACTATTTTTGCAGCCTCATTTGGATCTTCACTGGTTACTGAAACCTTCATAACCTCTGTATCATCAACTGCTGATGATTCTATCATACTTGAAAGCTCACCTACACTGTAGTTAAGATTTGCCTTGTCGATTATTTCTTCCAAGGTTGTGCGATTATCCAAAATTACAGAATATGTTTTAAGCAAGCTCTGAGCAGCTGTTATGTCGGAAGGACTAATACTATACTGCTGATTATTCCTTGAAACTGATGTATTATTAACATACCACATTATTGAAGAAGAATATTTAGGTGTAATTGCAAAAGATGCAATAGAAAAGCCAATTACAGCAGCCAAAACACTTGATAAAATAACAACCCATGCTCTATTCAGAACTGATTTTAAAATGTGCATAATATCAATTGTATAAAATTCAGAAGAGTTATTATCTGTCATAGTTATCCCCCATTTTAATGAAATAAATCCAATCTACATTTTCACTAAAGTACATTTTATCATATAATTATTTATAAATCAATATTATAACTCCAAATTTTAAGTATTCAAAATTATAAATTTTTCTATAGCACTATAAATCCCTATCCTAATCAAAATTGTTTATGTGGTATAAAACAGCTACCTTACTTTCACTGTGTAATTTCCTCATTGATAGTAATAATACTATCCTCTGTCATATCGGCACTACAAACTCTAATAAAACCTACATTGGT
>JBGUUL010000035.1:0-26478 GCA_045133515.1 Ruminococcus sp. | reverse complement strand
ATCTTATTATCACTTGGCAAGCACAAACCTCTTGCAAAAATATCTGCACCAACATCAATACCATTGTTGTTTTTGTCATAGCGACCTTCACAATTAACAAATCCGTTCATTCTGTATATAGGCTGCATATGCATTGGTTTCCAAATAGGACGACCCTCAGCATTAAATGCAGTCAGTGCTTCCAATATTTCTGTAGGACAGCTTTTTCCAGATTCATTGATATACTCAGCATTTTTCTCATCTCTTACCTGGTGACACATAGCATCTTTATCAATAATCAAGCAACTCAACCAATAGTTTGGCTGGGAGTTTTTTTCGTCAAAAGGATTCATAGATACAGGAAGGTCCTTGAAACCTTCTTTATATCTTTCATAGATTGCCTTCTTTTGCTTTATATGCTCTTGCAAATGTGGCAACTGACCACGCAACACACCAGCAACTATGTTACTCATACGATAATTGTATCCCAATTCCTGGTGCTGATACCAAGGGACATTCTCACGACTCTGAGTTGACCACTTTCTTGCTTTGTTAGCGTCATCTAAAAAATCAGTCAAAAACATTCCACCTGATGACCCGGTCACTATTTTATTTCCATTGAAGCTGAAAATAGACTCATCTCCAAATTTACCTGTCTGAATTCCTTTGTAGGTGGCACCCATAGACTCAGCTGCATCCTCTACAATTAAAGCACCGTATTTCTGGCAAATACTTCTAATTTCATCCATCTTGCATGGAACACCATATAAATGCACCAAAACAACAAGACGCACATCCGGATAAATCTGAAATGCTTTTTCAAGTGCAACGGGGTCCATATTCCAAGTATCGTATTCAGTATCAATAAATATTGCTTCTCCACCCTCGTAGGCTACTGCATTGACAGGGGCATCAAAAGTTAAATCAGAGCAAAATACTTTTTTACCTTCCAAAGTGCCGTGACCAACCTTAGGCTGACCATAAAGTTTTTCACCACACATCCTAATAGCTAAATGTAGTGCAGCAGTTCCTGCAGAGAGAGCAACTGCATATTTGCGACCTGTATTTTTAGCTACAACTTTTTCGGTTTCATCAATATTTGTACCTAATGTGGATACCCAATTGCTTTCAAATGCCTCATTAACAAAAAACTGTTCATCACCGTGCATAGTTGGCGATGATAACCACACTTTAGATTCAAAAGGCTTTATTCCCGAAAAATTTGGATTGGACTGATAATCAATACTTCCCATAATAATGCACTTGTACCCCCAGATTATTTTCTATATAATCATAACAATATATTTCAATTTTTAGTTTATATCATTTAAATAATAATAAATAAAATTTTCAATAATATGCCATTTAATCATATAATTTCATTATAATTATATATCTACATTGCTTTTATGTCAATTAAATCCGACAGTCTTTAAAATAATTTAACATTTTATGCAATAAATGTATATAAATATATTATGTAATATTTAAAATTACACACTATAAACCACAAAAGAATAATCCCCCAACATCCTAATTAAAGGATATTGGGGGTTATTTTTGGTGGAGATGAAGGGGCTCGAACCCTCGACTCCCACAATGCCATTGTGGTACTCTCCCAGCTGAGCTACATCCCCGTAACGACAATATTCTATCATACTATTATTAAAAAATCAAGACTTTTCTCACAAAGAAAAAGAGTGATGAACCAAAAGGCTCACCACTCTGATTTTTTATATTATACCTGCTATTTTCTTTTGAATATATGTTACATCTTGAACATTTACCTTACCGTCGCCATTTATATCAGCAAGGCGAGCATCTACACTTGCCAAACCTACAGTGTACTTCTGAATTAAAGAAGCATCACGAATATCAATAGTTCCGTCACCGTTCACATCACCGATTTTCCCTTGAATTATAGTAGTTTCAGGAACAGTTGTTGATGTTGTAGTTACAGTTGTAGGAACTGTGGTTGGCTTTGTAGTTGGAGTAGTTATAGGAGCGTCACCTCTTTGAGCAACTACATCCTCATCAATTGTATTTGCATCTACCCAAGTATTTTTGCTGTTGTCATAAACAACAAGTCCACTTTGCACCTTTAGGTCATCAGTTTGATTTTGACCATCATTAAAGATAACATTTCCGTCACTTGCAGGAATTTTGAATTTGTATAGCTTTGAACCACCAAAGGTATCAACATAAGTCATTCCTGAACCAGGCCAATCTACTGAACCACTGCCATTATCAGGCCAAGAGTAGCAATTCTGCACTTGCCAGTTTGCTGTGTTCCAAAGGAAAACTTCATTATCTCCAAAAGCAATTACTCTAACAGCAGTTGGGTCAACCTTTTTGAATGTATAGGTTTCTGATGTAGTTTCGGTACCGTCTGTTGCTGTTAACTTAACTGTAATTGTTGAACCAAAAGCAACGCCGTTACCGATTGTGATATTAGTTGTACCTGTGTAACTTTTAACTTCACCACCGTCAATCTGATATGTACCTGATGTGGCATTTGCAAGACCGAGAGTAAGGTTAAGTGTATCAGCTTTAAACTGACCACCTGCCTGTGAAATTGTGTTAGAAGGCATTACCTTTTGATTATAAATAACTGCAATACCAGACTCACCAATAGTACCTGTAATAGTGCTGGAGGTTACTGTCCACTTATTACCTGTGATTTCGTCAGTATAAACCCCTGGTCTTGTTGTACTACCACTATTTGGAACAGTTACCTGTCCACTACCAGAACCCTTTACAATAACTGCACCTTGCTCTCTGCAAACTACAGAACATCCACCACCTGTTGTATAGCTATCTTTTTGTCCTGTCATAGCATTACGGAAGTGGTTTACGGCTGCAACCTCTGGAGAAGTAAAGTGTGTTGAACATTTTACGCCCTGCATAATATTGTCCTTTACATTAGAGGATGGTCTTGAGTAGTAAAGTGCAACAACACCATCACGGCTACCTGCAACTGCATAAGCTCTGTCAATATTATTCTGACTAATATGCCAGGAGTAGCCCCAATCAGAGTTATTTGACCAGTTATCGTGGCTTTCTGCCCAATAAACCAGCTTGTCATTTGAAATACCTCTGTTTGCCCAGTTGCCACTACTTGAAGGTGCATTGCCGTTGTGGAAGGAATTTCTAAGGTCTGCACAGTAATTACTATCGGTAACAGAAACATAGTCGGTATATTCCTTCATCAAACCCTCATTGCCACTTCCTCTGTCATCAGGGCCACCTAAGATTTCACCATAATACCAAAGACTTCTGTCGCTGGTTACAGTTTTCCAGAAGTCATCGCCCTCACTTGGAAGTCCAATATGCTTTGCAGCGTCGAATCTGATACCATCAACACCAACACTTTTTAGCTCCTGAATGTAGTTCTTAACAACGGTTTGAACATAGCTATTTTCAGTAGCAAGGTCAGGCATACCTATTCTACCGTGGGTTACCTGCCAACGATTATTCCAATCTATGCCACCGTTAAAATCGTGCCAATATTGTGATGGCTTTAAATCACTTTGAATTCTGCCTTGGTCACCTGAAAGATGGTTTGCAACAACATCCACTACAACCTTGATGCCGTATTTTTCAGCTTCAGTACAAAGTGACTGTAAATCAGATTTTGAACCAAGTTGGTTTGTCTGAATTGAAAAACCATATGGCTGATAAAGCCAATACCAAGCTCCACCACCTGCTGGCTGTGCAGGTGAAGTCTGGACTGCTGTAAAACCAGCTTCTGCAATATTCTTAAGTTCACTCTTAATGTCGTTGTACTTCCAGTTAAAACAATGAAGAATATTACCGTCCTGAATGTTATCTGCCAAACCATATTGATTAGCAGAAACAGAAATTTCTGTGCTATTGCCACCAACATTCTCAACATCTGTTGAAACAGCTGAAACAACCTGTATTGAAACAACTGTCATAACCATAGAAATTGTTAGAATTAGGCTTATAAGTTTTTTGCTAAATTTCATAATGATTCTCCTTAATTTTTAAAATCCTAAATGAGGAAAATATTGTTTTTGTAGCTTCACTCCAATCCTTATAAATTGTTCTTATTTTCCCGCTTATAGTTTACAATATTTTAACATAAAAAGCAATTAAGTTAATAGTTTATTCACATTTGCAACAGACAAACTTTTCATTGTGTTTTTGTACAACTTCACAATAAAAATAGCCAAGTAAACAAAATTATGTTACAATTTTTGTTCACTTAGCTATTTCATTCCGTTATATGCTATTTTTACTGCCTCTTCTGAAATATTGCAGTATAGACGATATACCTTTACTGTGGAAAGCACCTTTTCAAGTATATCAAAAATCTTCATTTTTAGTCTTACATCAGGAACTGTAAGAGTTTGATTCATAATGGCAATAATTGCATCCTGATTCGATATTTCTATAATAGAATTTTCTTCTCCTCTATCAAGGGAACAAATTGCCTTTAGTGGCACAATAATATTATTGTTAATGTCATATTTTCCAGAAAATGGAGTGCCACAAGCATAGACCTTGTCATCAATAATCCTAATTACAGGCTTATCATCATTTATCATAATGGCTTTATCACCAAAATACTTCATCCAAAGAAGTGTATGGGTGGATTTCCCTGTACCACTATTGGCTGTAAAAAGGTAGGCTTTATTATCAACAGAAATTGCTGATGAATGAAGAAGCATACCATCAAAGTCAATTATTTTTTCGTAGAACTCTGCTCCAAAAATCACATATTCTGCAAGGTCAGGGGTAACCTCTGGATAGATACTGATATAATTTTCAATTCTCTCTTTGGTTACAGTCATAGTTATATCTGGTTTTACATTTTGATTTTCAGCTATATATTTTTCAGAACGAAGGAGTGTCCTTTCATATTTAGGCTCATAAAAAACATTAAGCCCACAAATATTATATAGCATATTTACCTCTTGTAGTAAGTGAGAAGGATTGCCCTGCCGTCATTTATCTTAATTTCTGCATCATCCTCTGCAAATACATTGCTAATACCACGAGAAACATTGTAAGTAAGAGTGTAGCTATCAAGAGGATATTCTGCACCTTTGTAGGAAACATTTACACTTTCGCATCCATAAGGGAAAACAGAAAAAGTAAGTCCTTTTTTGCCACTCATATCATATGTACCAGCCTTAAGGATACGAATTTCCTCACCGTTATTCCTTGCAACACCATTATAATGGTATTCTGAAAGAAAGGCAAGAATTGCAATATTTGCAAAGGTATGGTCGGTTCTGCCACCAACTGAACCAAGGAGCATAAAATCCTTGAAGCCTCTGCGAATACACTCCATAACACAATGCTCTGTATCGGTATCATCCTTCTTTTTGTTAAGCTTAACCACTTCTATGTCAGATGGAAGTTCATCCTTGAGAGAATCAAAGTCACCGATAATAAGCTGAGGCTTAATTCCAGCCTGTTTTGCGTAGGTATATCCAGAATCAGCACATACAACAAAATCATTTTCATTACAAATTGTCTGTATTTCCTTAATATCTGTATCAGGCGCACCTGAAATAATTACACATCTCATTTTTTTCTCTCCCATTCTTTTATATCTTTTATTTCATTATACATTTCCACATAGCTATTATGCCTTGACTTTGGAATAATGCCCTCCTCTACCTTTTGGAGAATTGCACATCCCTTTTCACAGGTATGACTACAGGATATGAATTTACATTGACCAAGGTAGTAGTCAAATTCTGGAAATGTATATTGTAGCTGTGTTTTGTCAGTTATACTGTATTTCTCAAGTTGCATGGTTGAAAAACCAGGGGTATCAATAACATAACCATTTTTTATTTTCATAAGCTCTACAGTTCTTGTGGTATGTCGTCCTCTCCCCAACTTTTCGCTGACTTCCCCTGTTTTTAAGTCTAAGTCGGGGAACAGCTTATTGAGAAGTGTGGATTTACCCACACCACTGTTGCCTATAAATGCTGTGATTTTATTTGGAAGGAGGGAATAAATTTTCTCTAAGCCCTCACCTGTTTTTGCAGAATAAATTATAGTTTTTATTCCAGCCTGGTTGTAAATGCTATATATTTCTTCTCCTGACTTAATATCTGACTTTGAAATAACCACCACAGGAGTAATATCGTTATATACAGCAGTTGAAATCATTTTATCAATAACTTTGTAGTTAGGAGATGGAGAAACAGTACTGCATACAACAATTAGAGTATCAATATTAGCAACAGGAGGACGAACCAAAAAGTTCTTTCTCTCCTTAATTTCATCAATTACAGGGTAACCACTGTCTGGAACAGAAATGACAACTAAATCACCAACAAGAGGGGTGTTGCTTTCCTTTCGGAACACTCCTCTTGCCTTACATTCATATATTTTATCAGCGACTTCCACATAGTAGAAGCCACTGATAGCCTTAACAATTACACCCTTTAAACTTACTACACTCATATTAAAGCACTACTTCTGATTCATCAGGAACAGATTCCTCTGTTTCTTCTATCTCATAATAAGTTTCTGTTTCCTCTGGATATGTTTCCATTACAGTTGTATCAGTAATTTCTGATGTTTCTTCCTGAGTACCTTCTGTGAATTCTTCAGAGGTTTCCTCCTCAATAGTGGTTGTTTCTGTTTCGGTTACAACCTTGTATTCATAGTACTTTTGTGAAACACTCTGATTTTGGAAATCAATAGTATATTCCTGATAAAGCTGACCGTTAAGGTAAACCTTAACATTTGAATCTTTTTCAGAACCTGTTAAAGTAAAGCTATATGTTTTTAATTCTGATGGCACTACAGTTGTAGTTGCAAAAACATCACCATCAAATACAACCTGTAGGGAAACACTATTCTTTTCCTGTTCAGGTAGCTGAACATCAATATCAACTGAACTTGTATCCTTTTTACCTGCTGAAAGCACCAGCTTTACAATATAACCTTTTTTAACTTTACCGCCTTGAAGTGGGTTCTGACGAATTACAGTATCCTTTTCAGCATAACTTTCCTCGTCATATTCATACTCAACAACAAGACCCTTTTCTTCAAGAATGGACCTTGCCTCCTCAAAATTTTTCCCTGTTACATCAGGAATATTAACTTCTTCCTTAACTTCTCCCTTTGATACAAAGAGATATACTGTTGAACCAATTGTAGTTTTTTGTCCAGGATTTGGGAATTCCGAAGAAACATAGTCAACATTAACATCTGTACTTCTTATATACACAATTTCAGGCACAAGATTACGGGATTCCAGCTCTTTAATAGCATCTTCTTCAGTTGTATTGAGAAGATGTGGAACAACTATTTCTGATTCCTTGCCGTTAACTGTAAGCTCAATTGTTGCACCCTTTTTAACCTTTTTTGAATTTGCTTCAGGCTTTTGGGAAAGAACAACACCATCCTTTTGTGAGGAATCATACTGGAAGTCGATTTCAAAATTAAACTGACTATTAAGCTTTTCATCCTGTTTAATTTCAAGAATAGTTTTTCCTGTAAACTCAGGAACATCTGTATCTGCTGTAGAACCAAATAATGGCTTTACAATAAAGTATGTACCAAAACCAACAAGACAAATTAGAAAGGATGCCAAAATACCTAAAGCAACGGACTTACCCTTTGACCTTGGTTTCTTTTCATCGTTATCCTCATATTCATCTTCATTTTTTAATGCAGAATTATTCTGAACAGAAGTCTTATCTTGCTTTTTATCCTGTGGAGTTTCGATATACTTTGTCTGTTCATCAGCACGAGGAATTTTGTATCCAAAAACAATGCTTGGATTTAGTCTAAACCTGTCTATGTCGTTTAGCATTGCCTGTGCTGATTCATACCTTTGCTTTGGATTTTTTTCCATAGCGTGAAGTGTGATTTCCTGTAATCCACCAGGAATGTCAGGGTTTATATCACAAGGTAGTTTTGGAGTTGACTGTAGTTGCATAAGTGCAACGGAAACTGCATTATCGGCAACAAATGGAAGTGTACCTGTCAGCATTTCATACATCATTACACCAACTGAATATATATCGGTTTTGCCGTCAGTATTACCACCCTTTGCCTGTTCAGGAGCGATATAATGAACAGAACCGATTGCCTGTTCAGTCATAGTTCTTGTGGCAGAATTGAAGTTACGAGCAATACCAAAGTCAGTAACCTTAATTGTACCGTCTTGCAGTAGCATAATGTTCTGTGGCTTAATATCTCTGTGGACAATGCCCTTTTCGTGAGCGTGTTGTAATGCCCTTAAAATCTGGGTTGTAAGGTGTAAAGCCTCTTTCCATTTAATAACACCCTGTAGTGCTATATACTCCTTTAATGTAATACCGTCAATATATTCCATAACAATGTACTGAATTACATCGCCAAAGGAAACATCATAAACCTTAACAATATTTGGGTGTGAAAGCACAGCGATTGACTTACTTTCGTTCTTGAATCTACGGATAAAATCTGCATTGTCAAGAAATTCATCCTTTAGAATTTTTATAGCTACTTCTCTATCGTCAATGGTATCATAGCCTCTGTAAACATTAGCCATACCACCAACACCGATAAGTTCGTGTATTTCGTAACGACCGTCAAGCTTTTTGCCTGTGTACTTATCCATAACTCTTCCTCCAAAATAAATTACGCAATTACAATCACTGTGATGTTGTCTGTGCCACCACCGTCTTTTGCTTTATCTACCAATTTATCTACAAGGTGTTTACCTTTATTTTTCTTAACAAGTTTAACAATTTCCTCATCAGAAACACAGTTTGTAAGTCCATCTGAACACACAAGAATAACATCATTTGGATGATATTCACACTCTATGTAGTCAACATTAACATTCCGTCTTACACCTACTGCTCTGGTGATAAATCTTTTGTTAGGGTGATTGAGAGCCTCTTCCTTAGTAATCTCACCACGATTAACCATTTCCTGCACTAAAGAATGGTCCTCTGTAAGCTGATGAGCCTTGTTATCGGAGATAACATAGGTTCTTGAGTCACCAACATGAACAATATGGATTTTATCATCCCTAATACAAACAAGCTCACAGGTTGTACCCATACCAGTAAGCTCAATATTTTTTCTTGCAATATTGTAAACCTCAAGGTTTGCTCCTACAACTACATTTGTCATAAGTGCTACAAGTTCTTCATTGGTGAAATCTGATGTGTAAAGGTTCTTCATTTCTCTTGCTATGTATTCTGATGCAGTTGTTGATGCAGTATGACCGCCATTTGCTCCACCCATACCGTCACACACTACTGCCCAGACGCAATTATCATCAAATTTGCCTGAAAGGCAATAATCCTGATTGTCACTACGAATTAGACCTCTGTCTGTTTTACTTGAAATTTCCACAGGTTATCTCCTTTCCTGATACTTGCCTTTGAGTTGTCCACAGCTTGCGTCAATATCACTACCAAGAGTACGCCTTGTTGTGGCTGTTATTCCATATCCTTCAAGAATGTTTGTAAATGAAATCAATCTGTCTTTATTACTTCTGCGGTAGTCACTACCCTTTACTGTATTAACAGGAATCAGATTAACGTGACACAACATTCCCTTTATAAGCTTGCCAAGCTCATGTGCAGAGGAATCGCTATCATTTACTCCGTCAATCATAGAGTATTCAAAGCTGACTCTCCTACCTGTTTTATCTATGTAATATCTAATAGCTTTTATAAGCTCTTTGATGTTATAAGCATCATTTATTGGCATTGTAGCACTTCGCATTTCATCATTTGGTGCGTGAAGTGAAACAGAGAGTGTTATCTGTAATTTTCTGTCTGCAAGTTCATATATCCTTGGTACAATGCCACAGGTTGAAAGTGTAATGTGCCTTTTTCCGATACAAAGTCCCTCATCAGAGGATACTAAGTCAAGGAACCTCATTACATTATCAAAGTTATCCAGGGGTTCACCCATACCCATAAGGACAATGTTAGAAATTCTAACACCTAAATCCTTTTGCGCAGTTTCAATCTGGGCAATCATTTCTCCTGCCGTAAGATTTCTTGTGAAGCCCTGTTTTCCTGTTGCACAGAATCTACACCCCATTTTGCAACCGACCTGAGTTGAAATACATATTGTGTTACCATGGTGGTAGCTCATAACAACAGACTCTATAAAATTATCATCATATAACCTATACAAATACTTAACTGTATTATCATAACTTGAAATTTGCTTTTTTTCAATATTTGCAACAGAAATGTAACTATAATTAGTTAATTTTTCTTTTAAAGAATTTGGAATATTCTTCATTTGAGAAAAATCAGATATTCCTTTATTTATCCAGCCAAAAATCTGCTTTGCTCTGAATTTTGGTTCGTCTATGGAAAGGACTAAATCCTGCACTTCTTCAAATGTCATTGATTTAAGGTCATTCATTTAATCAGTCCTTTCTTAAAATTGCAAAGTAAAATCCGTCTGAATTATTGGTTTGTGGGAACAGCGTACATTCATAGGGCTGTTCCTCTATAGTTCTTTTTATATTCTTTGGTAGAATTATATTTTCGCCACTAAAGTCCTTATGCTCACTTAAAAATCTCTCAACCATTTTGTTATTTTCCTCTGGGTTAAGAGTACAGGTGGAATACATCAAGCGTCCCCCACTTTTTAGTAGCTTTGATGATGAACAGAGGATTTGATACTGAATTTCCTTTAAGGAATTATCAAACAGATTATCCTTGTAGCGAATTTCCGGCTTTCTTCTTATAATACCTAAACCAGAGCAAGGAACATCACAAATAACGGTGTTAACCTTTGAAAGATATTTCTCCTCTGGAATTACTGTAGAATCGGCAGTTTGAGTTTTGATTATAGAAATTCCAAGGCGACTTGCTGTTTTACGGAT
Organism: Ruminococcus sp.; assembly: GCA_045133515.1. Taxonomy (GTDB): domain Bacteria; phylum Bacillota; class Clostridia; order Oscillospirales; family Acutalibacteraceae; genus Ruminococcoides. The sequence goes on along the minus strand of JBGUUL010000035.1, from coordinate 15,653 downwards.
AAGCTCAATTTTATACTCATAAAGGTCAAAGGAGAAAATTCTTCCTTTATTGTTCATTAGCAAGGCTGATGTAAAGGATTTTCCACCAGGGGCAGAGCATACATCAAATAGAGTACTGCCCTCCTTTGGAGAAAGGACAGAAAGGGCGATATTTGAGGATAAATCCTGGATATACAGCTTACCCTCCTTAAAAACCTTAAGTCCCTCTACAGAGCCTGTGTTAAAAATAGAAATTACACCTTCAACATCAGTTTTTTCAGCAACAATACCCTGTTCCTTTAGCTCCTCAATTAAATCGCTTACAGTTGTTTTTAGGGTATTCACCCTTGCATAAAGTGGTGGTCTGCCAGTTAAAGAGCTAAGCATATCAAGGGTAGTTTCCTCTCCGTATGAGGAAATCCACATTTTAATAATTTCCTCTGGAACGGAGTATTTTACCGACAAAAACTTATTCCTATCCTTTATTTTTTCAAGGTCATACTTTTCCTCTGCTCTGACAATACTTCTAAGCAGTCCGTTAATAAAACCAGAGGATTTAAAAAGTTTTAATGCCTTGGCAAGTTTTACTGTTTCATTTACTGCTGCACTTTCAGGTATTTTATCCATAAAAAGTAACTGAAGCACTGCCATACGAAGCAAAATCAAAGTTTTGATTTCAATCTTTTTTAGTCGCATTGAGGAGTACTGACGGATAATATAGTCCAGAGTTAGCTTTCTTTCAAGAACGCCGTAAATAATGGCAGAAGCAAAGGAAGAATCCAGCTTGTTAAGTTTATTTTCTTTTAATGCTTTGTTCACTGCTATTGAGCTATAGCTCTCCTCAGTTTCTATTTTATAAAGCACATCAAAGGCGATTCTTCTTGGGTTTGCCATTTAATCTCTCCTGTTTGCAATAAATATAAGTCTTAGTAATTGTAAAAGTGAAGTTGCAGCTGCAGCCACATAGGTCATTGCAGCAGCAGTAAGGACCTTTTTAGTTCCAACATATTCCTCCTGGGTCAAGAGGTTAGTTTCTCTTATACATTTTAAAGCCCTTCTTGATGCGTCAAACTCAACAGGTAGAGTTACAAATGTAAAGAGAACAGATGCTGAAAATAAGATGATTCCTAACCAAAGTACAAATGAATACTGAGTTGGTAAAAATAGCCCAACAAAGAAAAGTATCCAACCCAGGTTTGAACCAATCCTTGCAGCAGGCACAATAGCACTACGAATTTTGTTTGGCATATAATCCTGTGCGTGTTGAACTGCGTGACCTGCCTCGTGACAAGCTACGCCAACAGCTGCAACAGATGCATTATTGTAAACCTCCTGTGAAAGTCTGATAACATTTGTTCTTGGGTCAAAGTGGTCTGAAAGACTACCACTAACCTGTTCAATCCTCACTCCATACACACCATAGTGGGAAAGAACATATTCAGCAGCCTGTTTGCCAGTCATCCCCCTCATATTCCTTACCTTGCTATATTGACTATATCTTGACTTTACCATAGCCTGGCAAATAATTGAAAGTATAAAGCAAGGAAGCATAAATACTATATATGTCCAGTCAATCCCATAAAAATAATGATACATATTATTCACCTACTGTTTCGCCAATTTCAAGCTTATGTCCCTGCAAGAAGGACTTTGAATCCATTTTTTTCTTGCCTTGAAGTTGAAGTGTATTAACCTCTACTGCACCAACTCCACAGGCAATTGTAAGTGGATTTGTACTAATAATTTCCCCAGCCTTGCCTGATTTATCAGAAAGTCTGGTTTCAAAAATTTTTAGGGTTTTTCCTCTGTATGTTGTTGAGGCAACAGGCCAAGGGGAAAGTCCCCTAACTTGATTGTGAACCTGAACATTTGACTTTGAGAAATCAATATTACAAAGGCTTTTGTCAAGCATTTTTGCATAACAGCTAAGGCTATCATCCTGTTTTTCTGGTTTTAATTCTCCCTTTTCTGCCATTTCAAGTGTTTTAATAATCAAATCTCCACCCATAAGGGCAAGGTTATCAAACACCTCTCCTGCTGTTTCGTTAATGCCAATTTCATATTCTTCCTTAAGGAGCATATCACCTGTATCAAGACCCTTTTCCATATACATTGTGGTAACACCTGTTACCTTGTCACCATTCAGTACTGCCCACTGAATGGGAGCAGCACCTCTGTATTTTGGAAGAAGTGAGCCGTGAACATTGATGCATCCATATTTTGGAATGGCAAGAATATTCTCCGGTAATATTTGACCGTAGGCAACAACTACAATAGCATCAGGGTTCATTTCCTTAATAATATCATAACTATTGCTGTTGCGTAGGCTCTCTGGCTGATAGACAGGAATGGAAAGCTCCTGTGCACAGACCTTAACATCAGGTGGTGTGAGAACCATTTTTCTACCAACAGGCTTATCAGGTTGGGTGAACACAGCCATAACATTGTGACATTCTGCAATTCTCTTTAAGGAAGGAACTGCAAAGTCAGGTGTTCCCATAAAAACTATATTCATTACTCAATTTCCTCTGGTGACAACATTCTCACCACAATATCCTTATAAACGATACCGTCAAGGTGGTCAATTTCGTGACAAAAAGCTTTTGCAAGAAGTTCCTCACCACTAATTTCAAAAAACTTGCCGTTTCTGTCCTGAGCCTTTACAGTAACATACATTGGTCTTCTTGTAATACCGTATTCTCCTGGGAAGGACAGACAACCTTCTGCTGTTTCCTGTTCTCCCTCTGCCTTTATGATGACAGGATTTATAAGCTCAATAACACCCTCGCCAACATCAATAACGCAAACTCTGCGAAGAACACCAACCTGTGGACCTGCAAGACCAACACCGTCAGCATCGTGCATTGTTTCTGCCATATCGTCAAGAAGCTCCCAAAGTCTTTGGTCAAACTTCACAACCTCTCTACATTTCTTATGGAGAATGTCATCTCCGTCTTTAACAATATTTCTAATTGCCATTTTGTCCTCCTTATGCTAATTAAAGGATGGTGGATTCATATCCACTGAAATAGTTATATCCTTATATTCCTTTTTCTTTGAAAATTCTGAAAGTGCCAAATTTACAGCATTTCTAAAGTCTGCTGTATTCCTACACTTAATAATTGACTTAAATCTATACTTATTGCTAACCTTATAAACAGTAGCTTGACTTGGGCCTAAAATTCTAAGTGGCATTTTGCTATAATTATTCCTTATTATTTCAATTAAGGTGTTTTGAAAAGCTGTTGCACACTTAAGAGTAATTCCCTCATTTATACCTGAAAATCCAATAAGACAAATATCAACAAAAGGTGGGTAAAGCATTGCCTTTCTAAGGCTAATTTCCCCTTCGTAGAATTTGTCATAATCCTGTACTGCTGAAAGGTGGATAATGTGACTTTCTGGTGTGGAGGTCTGGATAACAGCAACTCCCTTTGACTGTCCTCTGCCACTTCTGCCTACAACCTGTGTCAGCAAGCTAAAGGCTCTTTCGTAGCTTCTGTAATCATTAGCATAAAGCATTTGGTCAGCACTAAGCACACCAACAAGAGTTACCTTTGGAAAGTCAAGTCCCTTTGCTACCATTTGTGTGCCAATTAAAATATCATACTCACCCTCTGCAAAGGCTGTTAGCTTTCTTTCATAGCTACTTTTTGACATTGTAGCATCTGCGTCCATTCTGAGAACTCTTGCATCAGGAAACAAATCAAGTAACTCCTGTTCTGCCTTTTGAGTTCCTGCCCCACTTAGCTTTAGACTATGTTGGTGACAGTCGGGACATTCATCAGAATATTTTACAGAATGACCACAATAATGGCACATAAGCCTATTGTTGGCACTGTGGTAAGTCATTGAAATTGAACAGTTGGGGCAGGTGATAACCTCCCCACAGCTCCTGCAACTTACAAATGTATTAAAACCTCTCCTATTGAGAAGTATAATAGACTGCTTTTTGTTAATTAGATTTTCAGCCAACAGCTCCTGTAAAACCGATGAATAGTTTGATGTATTACCTGAACGCATTTCCTCGTTCATATCCACCACGCTTACCTTGGGAAGAACTGCGTTTCCATATCTCTTAGTCAGTCTAACAAGGGAATAAACTCCCTTTTCTGCAAAGTAATAACTTTCAATACTTGGTGTAGCCGAGGAAAGAAGTAGCAGAGCGTTGTGACAGGCACATCTGAACTTTGCAATATCCCTTGCGTGATAACGGGGAGTTTGCTGTGATTTATAAGATGCCTCCTGCTCCTCATCAAGAACAATTAGTCCAATGTTCTTTAGTGGAGCAAAAACTGCACTCCTTGTACCCAGAACAATTTTTGCTTCCCCACGCTGAACTCGCTTATATTCATCAAGCCTTTCGCCAATGGATAGACCACTATGGAAAACTGCAATATTATCCCCGAATCGACCTACAAAAATTCTTACAAGCTGTGGCGTTAGGGCGATTTCTGGCACCATTAGAATTGTACCTCTACCCTCTTTAAAGCACTTATCTATAAGCTTCATAAAAACAGAGGTTTTTCCACTTCCTGTTACACCATAAAGTAATGCTGCCTCTGGTTTATCAGAGCTGTACTTTTTGCAAAGTGTATCAAATGCCTTTTGCTGTTCATCACTTAAAACAACCTCTTTTTTATTTTCATTATGGGTTCCTTTATAAGGTGTTCGCATAACTTCATCAAGGAAGTATTCAGCAACACCTTTTTTAACAATGGTATCAACAACTGACTGTGTATAGCCTGTGTAGTAGCAAGTTTCTTTTAAAGAAACTTTGTCAACCATTTGCAGTAAATCCACAACCTTTTGTTGCTTTGAGGTTAGCTTTAAAGATGCTAAATCCAAATCATCTTTTAGTGACACCATTTTAATTGTGGAGTCCTTAGTTTTACGAAAGGCATCATCTTCCTTATTTACAAAGCCCATTCTGTAAAGCTTGTTAAGTATAGAGTCACCCTTGGTATATACATTTAGAATTTCTTCCTTTTTAACAGGCTTTTTTGAGGTTTTCAGATAATTATAAATTTCTCTTTCATTGTCTGACAATTCATCTGTAGAATTATTATTATTTTCTTCTACAGAATAAAAGGTTGAAATTTTATAATTTATACCGGCAGGTAGCATAACCCTTACTGCATCATAATAGGTACAAAAGTATCTATCGTGAATAAAGTTTACTGTACGGAGCATTTCCTCTGTAAAGAGCCTTTCCTCATCAAGAACCGAGGAAATTTCCTTTAAGTTTTCCTCATAGCCCTTACTAAGTGTCAACACCATACCTTGGCGAAGTCTATCGCCTCTGCCAAAGGGTACAAGCACCCTCTTACCTGTTGTTAAAGAAGATTCAAGTTCCTGTGGAACCTTGTAGCTAAAAATTTTATCAAAATGATAAACTGTATTATCTACAGCAATTCCTGCAATCAGGAATTCATTAGTCATTATCATCCTCTGGTTCTAAAATGTTGTATCTGTGGTTCTTAAAATCTTCAACTGCAAGAAGTACTGGCTTTTCGTCAGTAATAACACCGTTATCCTCAAACTCCTGTGCAATTTCTCTTGCTCTCTTTGCAACACCCATTACTAAGGCGTAACGGCTTTCTCTACCCTCTAACATTTTGTCAACTGATGCTAAACGCATAATAATTCTCCTTTTCTGAATAAAATAAATACTTTAAATTTCTACTGATTTCTTTTTTCCTGTTCAGTTTTTACAAGACTGATTACTTCATTTATGGCGTCCTCCAGATTATCATTCATAACAATATGCTGATATTCATTCTTATGAGCCATTTCCTCTCTGGCAGTTGCCATTCTAAGGGCAATAGTTTCCTCATCCTCAGTACCTCTGTCACGGAGTCTTCTTTCAAGCTCCTCCATTGATGGTGGCACAATAAAGATGCTCATACAGTCAGGTCGTAGCTTCATAACTTGAAGTCCACCCTGCACCTCAATTTCAAGGAATACATTGTAGCCCTTGTTAAGCATTTCCTCTACTGCCTTAGCAGGAGTGCCATAATTATGATTAGAATATGTGGCATACTCCAAAAATTCATTATTTTTAATCATTGAATTAAATTCTTCATCTGTAACAAAGAAGTAATGCTTACCGTGTTCCTCCCCAGGACGAGGGGCTCTTGTGGTAGCTGATACTGAAAGCTTGAAGGTATCTTCCCTTTTAAGAAGTTCCTTCATAATTGTACCCTTGCCCACACCGGAACAACCGGAATATACAATAAGTAAACCCTTTTTACTCAACCTCTTCATCCTCCAATCTGTTACCAATAGTTTCAGGAGAAATCGCAGAAAGTACAACATGGTCACTGTCTGTAACAATTACAGCCTTACACCTTCTTCCAAAGGTGGCGTCAATGAGCATATTTTTCTGCTTACTATCCTGAACAATTCTTTTTATAGGAGCAGAATCAGGACTGACTACAGTAATAATTCTGCTTGAGTTGATTAAGTTACCAAATCCAATATTTATAAGTTTCATAAATCTACCTTATTCCAAATTCTGAATTTGCTCTCTGATTTTCTCAATCTCTGCTTTGATGTCAACCACCTTGTGGGCAAGGTCGCTGTCGTTAGCCTTGCTACCAATGGTGTTTGCCTCTCTATTCATTTCTTGAATAATGAAGTCCAGCTTTCTTCCAACCTCGCCGTCACCATTCATAAGCACTTTTAGCTGGTCAAAGTGACTTCTAAGTCTTACTGTTTCTTCATCAACGGCAACCTTATCACCAAAAATTGCAACTTCAGTAATAATTCTCTGCTCATCATATTCAGCAGAGCCAAGGAGTTCCTGGATTTTCTCCTTTAGTCGAGCCTCATACTCCTTAACTCTTTCAGGTGAACGAAGTTCAATTTCTGACACTATGGAGAGAATACGCTCTGCTCTATCCATAACATCAGCCTTCATTTTTTCGCCCTCTGTTTCTCTCATAGAAATGAAGTTCTTAAGGGCAGAATCAAGAACGGGTTTTACTGCGTTCCAAACCTCTTCTTCATCCTCAGGAGCTTTGCGTACCTGAAAAATATCAGAATAGGCTGAAACTGTTGAAACGGAAATATCGTCCTTAATCCCGTATTCCTGTGATAGTTCTTTAAGGGCATTTATATACCCCTGTGCAAGGCTCTCGTTAATCTTTACAACTGACTCAGTATCCTCCTTTTGTGTAAGGGATACATATACATCAATTTTGCCACGCTTAACACTGTCCTTGATATAGGACTTTAGCTTTTCTTCAAGAAAGCTGTAGCCCCTTGTTGTACGACAGTTAAATTCAAAATATCTGTGATTTACACTTTTAATTTCCACCACAATATCTCTGCCATCAACTGTTGCTTCGCCTCTACCGAAGCCTGTCATTGAACGAACCATTGTGTACCTCTTGCTTATTTATTTTCGTTATTTCACAAATCCTAACGATCACTTTCATTATAGCAAAATATTATCTATAAATAAATAGTTTTGTAACCTAATTGTAACCAATGATTTCAACTAAATTACGGTGTTGCATTTAGCGAGTAAATGTGATATAATTTTATGGTAAATTTTATATAAAGGGAATGATTTTATGTCAGGACATAATAAATGGAGTACAATTAAAAACAAAAAGGGTAAGAATGACGCAGCAAGAGCAAAGGTTTTTACTAAGATTGGTAGAGAGCTTATTGTTGCTATCCGTGATGGTGGTTCTGCTGACCCAAATGTTAACTCAAAGCTTCGTGACTGTATTGCAAAGGCAAAGGCTGCCAATGTTCCAAACGACAACATTGACAGAATTATCAAGAAGGCTGCATCCTCAAATGAGGGCGACAACTATGAGGCTGTTACATATGAGGGTTATGGCCCATCTGGTATTGCTGTAATTGTTGAGGCTCTTACAGATAACAGAAACAGAACTGCAGGTGAAGTTCGTCATTATTTTGATAAGTTTGGTGGCAATATGGGTACACCAGGTTGCGTTGGCTTTATGTTCTCAAAGAAGGGTGTTCTTATAATCGAAAGAGAAGACCTTGAAAAGGACGAGGACACAGTTATGGAGGAAGCTCTTGAAGCAGGTGCAACTGATTTTGAGGCTGACGAAGACATCTTCACAATCTATACTGAACCAGAGGACTTTGGTGCTATTCGTGATGACCTTAATGCTCTTGGCTATGAATTTGCCTCTGCTGAGATTGAGCAGGTGCCTTCAACCTACACAAAGATTGAAGATGAAGAAACACAGGTTAAAATGCAGAAGATGCTTGATATGTTTGAGGATAATGACGACATTCAAAATGTATGGCACAACTGGGAAATGGAATAATCTGTAAAAATTACAATATATAAAAAATCATCCCAACTCTTTCGAGTTGGGACTTTTTGTTTTATTCAGCTTTTGTTGAAGAAACTGTTGTTTTCTCTGCTGTAGTTTCTTCAGCAGTTGTATCCTCTACAGTTGTTTCAGGCTGTTTGCCGTCCTTGTAGAAAACATTGCTACCAAACATACTATCTTCGTTAAAGGAAAGCTCATCTCCCTTAATTGTGTAGGTAGCCTCTACTTCTTCAGTTGTTGTACAAGCTCTTAGCTTTAGCTTGTTTTTATCAGTTACTGTGTAAGCGTAATTATATTCCATTGATTGACCATTCTGTTCAACGATAATCTTCAAAATACCATTGTCCTGGAACTCAAGCTCATTTGAATAGGAAAATTCCTGTCCGTAGTATTCAAAGTTCTGGCTAAATGACCACTTACTTGCTGTTAGCTTACTATCAGTCTTGTAATCCTTGAATATATCACTTTCAAAATCAGGAATATCAGTCTGCTTTAGTTCAACAGTCTGTGCTTCAATAGTAGTACCAGTTGTTTCATCTGTTGATTCAGGCATTGTAAGCTTAAGTGTTGCATTACCAAAGAGCTTAATACCCTCAACTACATATGTATATTCAGCTCCACCAATAGTAATTTTGTTAACATCTTTTTCTGTAGAAACCTGATATTCACCCTTTTGAACAGCACCATTTGAGGACATTTTTAATTCGCCAACACCCTCGTTGTCAGTTTTGCCAAACTCGTAATAAATCTTCTGACTTTCTGCTTCATCAGCTGTTGATGTTGTACCATCAGTTGAAACTTCATATACCCAAGAGCCTTCAATGGTTTTTACAAAGAATATGTTGTAAATACCAAAAGCAAGAAGTGCTGCAACAAACACACAGATTGCAATAAAAATGCTTGGGTGAATGTACTTGAAAATACCCTTCTTTTCCTTTTTCTGTGGTGCAGGAGCTTCGTATTCTTCTGCTATACCTTCTCCAAGCTGATTGTACATATCAGAGCTAACCTCACCAAACTGTGACTCATACTCCTGGTTACTTTCAGCAGGATTATTCTTTTCGTTAATATCGTCCTTATTATAGTCCATATCAATATTCCTTTCTAAATATGCTGATTACTACTATACAACATTTCCGAATATAAATCAATATTTTTTTCATAATTCACAAAGTCTTCACTTTTATATAAATCTTTTTAGTATGTATATATTTGAGGAAAAAAGTATAAAATAAAATTGGTAGGTAATGGAATATATTTCACTGTTATATTTATCGACACGCTACTATTATATATGACATTTTTTTAACAAATAATTAAACAATGTTATACGAAATTCATAAAATAAGAAAAACATATTGATAGACAAGTAATTTTATGATATATTTAGTAGTGGATTTATCCTTAAAAGCCACACAAAAAGGGGAGCATATAAATGGAAAACACAAAAAATTTATATAATATATGGTGCGAAAAAGCCAAAGAAGATAAGGACCTTGTAGAAGAACTTGCTTCTGTAAAAGGTAACGATGAAGAAATCTATGATAGATTTTATAAGAATCTTGAATTTGGTACAGCTGGACTTAGAGGAGTTATTGGTGCAGGTACCAACAGAATGAACATCTATGTTGTTCGTCAGGCTACTCAGGGTCTTGCAAACTATGTTAACAATACCCTTGGTGGTGGCTCTGTTGCCATTAGCCACGACAGCAGAATCAAAGCTGATTTATTTATGATTGAAGCTGCAAAGGTTCTTGCTGCAAATGGCATTAAGGCATATATTACATCTGAACTTCAGCCAACTCCTGTTCTCTCTTTCCTTGTTAGAGATTTAGGTTGTCAGGCTGGTATTATGGTAACAGCATCTCATAACCCTGCAAAGTACAATGGTTACAAGGCATATGGTTCTGACGGCTGTCAGATGACAGACAAGGCAGCAGGTCTTGTTTATGATGAAATTCAGAAGCTTGATATGTTCGATGATGTTAAAATTATGGACTTTGACAAGGCTGTAGAACAGGGCCTTATTGAATATGTTAAGGACGAAGTATATACAAAGTATCTTGAAAATGTAAAGGCACAGCAGGTAAACGAAGGACTATGCAAGGATGCAGGTCTTAAGGTTGTTTACACTCCACTTAACGGTACAGGCAACAAGCTTGTAAGACGAGTTTTAAGTGAAATCGGCATTGATGATGTTACTGTTGTTCCAGAGCAGGAAATGCCTGATGGCAACTTTACTACCTGCCCATATCCAAACCCTGAAATTAAGGAAGCCTTACAGAAGGGTCTTGATATGTGCGAAGAAGTTAAGCCAGATTTACTTCTTGCTACTGACCCAGACGCTGACCGAGTTGGCATTGCTGTTCCAGAAAATGGCACATACAGACTTATTACAGGTAACGAAGCTGGTATTATGCTGACTGACTACCTCTTAAAGGTTAGAAAGGAAAAGGGTACTCTCCCAGAGAATCCTATTGTTGTTAGAACTATTGTTACTTCTATCCTTATTGACAAGATTTGTGCAAAGTATGGTTGTGAAATCAAAAAGGTTCTCACAGGCTTTAAGTATATTGGTGAGGTTATCCTTAAGCTTGAAGAAAAGAATGAAAAGGAAAGATATGTATTTGGCTTTGAAGAAAGCTATGGCTATCTTGCAGGTACTTATGTAAGAGATAAGGACGCTGTTGTTGCATCTATGCTTATTTGTGAAATGGCTGCATATTACAGAAAGCAGGGCAAAACTCTTGCAAATGTAATTGATGACATTTACAAGGAGTATGGCTACTACAGAAACACCACTCTCTCCTTTGAGTTTGAAGGTGCATCCGGTATGAAGAAGATGCAGGATATTATGGATAATCTTAGAGCAAACCCACTAAAGACTATTAACGGAGAAGCTGTAAAGACTGTTTACGACTACCTACTTAGTGTTGAAAAGGATATTGCTACAGGTGAAACAAAGACTATTGACCTACCAAAGTCAAATGTTCTTCACTTCTGTCTTGGTGGTAACGCAGTTATCGTTAGACCAAGTGGTACAGAGCCAAAGATTAAGCTTTATATCACTTCTATCGGCAACAGCGAAGAAGATTCAAAGATTTTAGCTGATAAAATGGCTGAAGATGTTAAGTCACAGCTTGGCATTGAATAATAAATAAGGACATAAAAATGGGAGCTAAAGCAAAATGCTTTAGCTCCTTTTTCTGTTCTTAGTTTTATTTAATTAAAATAAACTGTGTAGCCATCAACATTTACAACAATACCAATTGGATTACCTGCATCGTCAAAGCTGATATTACCTGTATATCCTTCAAGAGAAATTGAATTACCGTTAATTACATAGGAACCCACTTCCCCTGCAATACTACCGACTTCCATTAAAAATGAACCGTCCTCACCAAGAGAAATTGACACATTACCACCGAGGTCATTTTCTATATTATCTGAAATAACATTACCATCAGGTGTAATGCATTTGTATGCAGAAAAGTTAGCTGCAACATAATCCTTGGAAACAGCTGTTTGTTCTGTTTCTTCTGTTTCCTTCTCTGTTGGTTCCGTAGCTTCAGTCACAGTAGTTTCCTCTGTTTCAGATTCTGTAACAGTAGTCTGGGTTTCAGGTTCTGTAGCTTCAGTAAATTCTTCCTGTGTAGGATATTCAATTGTGTTTTCATCCTCAGTATTATCAAAACCGTTAAAAATAGTTGTTGTTTCTTCTGCTGTGGTACTTTCAGTTGTTGTAACAACCTTATTATTATTTTCGTCACTACATCCCTTTGCACATATTACGATAGTAACAACAATGGCAATAATCATCAAAACACCGGCAACAATTCCTACAACCAATGGAGTCTTTGATTTTTTATCATTTTTATTATCATTGTCCTTATTAGTTCTATTATTGTTGTTATTATGAATATTTTGGTTATCATCTTTATATATAGGCTTAGTATCACTATGGTTTTTCAGGTTAACTTCCCTTGTCTTTTCGTCAACCACTTCGTTAAAACCATCATCATAGCTAATTGCAGGCTTTTGGGTATTTTTTACAGGCTTTTCACTAAAGCCATTTATATCCTCCAATGGGCTGTCGGCGAAAAAGTCCTTTTCCTCATTATCTGATAAGTTGAAAATCCTTGTTTTATCATCAAGAGGTCTATTTTTATTATCACTCATTTTCATTCTCCTTTTTTTCAATCATACTAAGCAGAACATCTCTTTTCATCATCTTACCATTGTGGAAGAAATATTCCTCTTTGCTTTTCTTAAGCTTTTCAACATCTACATCGCTAAAATCTTCCTCTGTTTCATTTCTAAGCTTTGCAATTTTTTCTTCAGTAGATTTTCTATCGTGAACCTGGTCACCTCTGCCTGTTAGCATAAGCATCATATTATTTTGTACAAAAAATGTAGATATAAATGATAAAGACGCAGGATAAATCAATCCCAACATAACAAGTGTAATTACAAGAAGGGCAACTACATTACCACCTGTAAACATTATAGGGGTTGTACAAATTGCAGACAAAATCAAAATAGAAAACAGAGAAACCAAATTCACCTTAATTTCTCCAAGTGCCATAAGTCCACTATTCTTGAATATATCCTTTGTTGACAAGTCAAAAGTAACTGTCATTAGTGGAACATAGAACATTGCAAACAGTAACCATATGGCTATGAGTATTACTGCAATAAAAAGAACAATCATTGTACCACCCAATGCTATAGCCATTTTGCTATAGAAAGAAATGGTTAGTACACCTATTGTAAGTATAAAGTAAAGATAAATACTGTGGATAAAAAACTGCTTATAGTTGCTTCTTACTCCGTCAAGAAAGGTGTCAAGAACCCTAACATCATCTCCCCTGCCGATATTCCTTGTTACCAAGGTTACACCTGCCCAAAGAGGGTAACAGATAATTACCGTTAGCATTGGTATTACTAAATTCAGTATTACCCCAAATGGTCGTGTTAGGAAGTAAAGCCCCAAAGCGACAGCTATTGTTGGTAATCCAAACAGAACATTTGTAAAAATAATCTTATGTATATTTCTAAAATAAATTGAAACTAAATTTTCAAAAGTAAATTTTTTTCTTTCCTCTTTCATTATATTCCCATCAACCTTAATTAAATTATATCAAAGCCATTAAACAAAGCTATAAAAAGTACTGTGTCTAAAAGAGATGAAATCATTGCAAAAAACAGATAGACACCTGACCTTAAAAGATATTCCCTAATGTTAAGAGGAACATCCTTTTTCCTAATAATCACCTTAAAAATATCAGCAGATAATCTGAAGGATTGTTCCCCTTGCATCGAAAGCACAGCAGACATCATAAAGAACCCTGGAATAACACCAATAAGGAAGAAGAAAAAGCCTTTTATTCCTCCAAAGTTACAAAGTTGAGTTAGTGTTAATCCTGCCCCAAAGCCTTTGAACAGGGTAATTAGTGGCAAAACTATGTTACTCCAAGGGCAAAATCCCAGTAGAATTACTGCAAATGCAAAGATAAAAGCCGAGGAAAAACAGCTTGAAAACAGCTCCAAAAAATCGAGGTCACAACGGAAAGAAAAGTCCGTCATAAACAAAAAATCAAAAGAGTTTTTAAATCCTGTGGTGGTTTTTCCCCCAACATATATTCCTGTAACCATACCAAGAAGAATGGTAAAGAGGAACATTGTAAAAAGCCCATATCTTTTGAAAAAGTAGGCAACATCCATTTTTCTACTGTGAAAATTCTTTGGTGATTTTACTCTTAAAACTATTCCTTTCATATTTACCTCCATAAGGTTGTCCTTACAAAGGTATATGTTTGAAAACAGTTAATTATGTATTACAAATTATTTTCCAAGCTCCTCTGCCCTATTGGTACAGGATGCCATAGCCTTTTTAATTCCCTCATAGAATTTATATTTCTCAAGAGTGTTAAGGGCAGCTATTGTTGTGCCACCTGGAGATGATACTTTTTTAATAAGCTCATCAGGAGTATCCCCACTATTTCTAAGCATTTCTGCGCTACCCTCAAGTGTTGCACAAATCAGATTAAGTGCGCTGTCATAGTCAATTCCACATTCCTTTGCATAGTCAGCCATAGCCTTTGCAAAAAGATACACATATGCAGGACTACTACCATTTACAGCAATAATCTCATTCATATGTTCCTCGGTGAAAACCTCAACAACACCATTAAGGGAGAACATTTCCTTTACAACTGCAAAATCCTCATCACTTATATTTTCAGAAGGACATAGTGCAGAGGCTCCCTTGCCAAGTAGCAAAGGTGTGTTTGGCATAACTCTAACCATAGGACAGTTACAACACAGGGTTTTCTGCACATAGCTAATTGAAATTCCTGCTGCTATTGAAACAAAAATTTTGCTTTCATCTACACTATCCTTAATTTCTATAAGTACAGCCTGGTAATTTTGTGGCTTTACAGCAAGGACAATAATATCACTTTCTACAACCACATCTTTTGAAGTATCAAGGGTGTTTACTCCCTTTGATGCCATTTTCTCAAGCTGACCTTCAGCCACATCAAAAACATTTATATTCTGTGGCTGTGCAGTTTTATTTCTCAGCAAACCGTCAATTATGGCTGTTGCCATATTTCCAGCACCAATAAATCCAATTTTCTTATCCATTTTTTCTCTCCATTTTAGCAAGGTTAACAACCAAAGCCATTATTATAATAACAAGCAAAATTCATATTATACTTATTCTTTTCACCGTCACGGGTGTAGTCACCGTGGAAGAATATTTCACATTCATCAATTCTTCTGTATAGAAGTCCATAGTAACAAGAGCCACCTGCGTGGTGATAACAGAAAAAGTTATTTATATAATTGTTTTTAATTGTATTATTCAAATCCCTTGTACCTGTTTTATTAAAGGAAGTAACAGAAAGGGCTTTGTATGAGATATATCCCTTTGCACCACTACTATCCTTTACATAGTAGAATGAACCTCTTTCGGCTTTACCTGTAACTAAAGTAACGCTTGCGCCCTTTGAAAGACTTTTTATAACCTTTCCATTTCCATAAGGCGTTTTTCTAAGGTATGTCTTTGAAATCAGCTTTCCCTTAGTTTTGTTATTTGAAGGATGAGTATTAAAAAGCACACTTTGAATATCTGTGTCAGAGAATAATATACCAGGACCACAGTTATACACAAGACTTACAAGTGAGTCAAACTGATGTTGATTAAACTTAATTTTATTGCTTAGCAGGAATTTATTGACCCCGGTAACATATCCGTCTTTTTCAACTGACTCAACAAGATATGCCATAGCCTCCTCTTTGGTCATATTATTATAAAAGCTCTCGCCAGCATAAACAACACGACCA
>JBGUUL010000034.1:0-8839 GCA_045133515.1 Ruminococcus sp. | reverse complement strand
TTCCCAAATGGGGGGAATAGTCCTTATTTTTGCAATGCAAATAGTCTTGGAGATTTTCCAATTATTAGGCATATCAACAGGGAATTTCAGCTGTGTATCCTACTACATAGGTTTAACAGTAATTTGGCTTTCCACCCTGTTGACCATTATAAGTGGTATTATCTACATTAAGGACAACATTGATTTTATAAAGGAAAAGTAATGAAAAAATTATTTTTAGCTTTCTTTCTTGCTATTGCCTTAGTTCTTACAGGCTGTGGGAGTATGCCCTCTGCTGACAACAGTCAGGTTAATACTGAAATAAGAGGATATTGCAAAACACCAGAACAGGCATATCAAGAGGGAAAGTCTGGTGAACTTCTCTCAAAAGAAAAACCTATTAAGGACACTGTTGACACAATAAAGGTTAATGATGATGTTTCTATCTGGGTTGCAATTAAGGAGGATAACACACTTCTCCTTGCCCCTATGATGACAAGCAGTGAGGGTTACTACTTTAACGGCAGAGAAACCAACTACTACATTCCCGATATTTCATCTGAATGTGACGAATTTGACTTTTGGTTCAAGTACAATCTTAAGGATAACACATCACTAAGGATGACGGTATTTAAGGGTAGCTCCTATAACGGAAAAGACGCTGATAACAAGGTTAATTTGGAAATAGACAATCAAGACTATATGCTGGTGTACAAAATCAGTTAAATTATGTATATAATTACATCTTGCAATTTTCCTGCATACAATATATAATAAATATGATATTAAAAGGCAATGACTGGGAGAAGTACTCAAGGGTAGCTTTGACAGAGAATGAGTGCCATTGGCTGTAAGCACTCACCAAAGGAATTTGAGGAAATGCACCCACAAGCCGACAAGGGGAAATTAGTATCCTTGTCCGTATTCCTGCGTTAAAGGATTGAGGGCTTTTTAAGCTGAACTCAGGTGGAACCACGATAACTCGTCCTGTACTTTGTACGGGACTTTTTATTTTATGACAATAAATACAAAGAGGCTACTTTATGTTTAAAACAATGAAATCTGACCTAAACGCTGTTATGGAGCGTGACCCTGCTGCCAGAAACAAGCTGGAGGTTTTCCTCCTATATTCTGGCTACAAGGCTGTTAGAAGTCACCGAAGGGCAAATTGGTTTTTCAGGCATAATATGAAGTTTATTGCCCGTTTTATCAGTCAACGAAGCCGACATAAAACAGGTATAGAAATTCACCCAGGTGCAGAAATTGGCAAGGGACTTTTCATAGACCACGGTATGGGTGTTGTTATTGGTGAAACAACCATTATCGGTGACAACTGCACAATTTATCAGGGGGTAACCCTTGGTGGTACAGGTAAGGACACAGGAAAACGCCACCCTACCCTTGGAAACAATGTTCTTGTAGGTAGTGGTGCAAAGGTTCTTGGACCATTCAAAATCGGTGACAATGCAAGAATTGCAGCAGGTTCTGTTGTACTGAATGAAATTCCTGCTGACAGCACAGCCGTAGGAATACCTGCACAGGTGGTTAAAATGAATGGTGAGAAAATTGGACTTCTTGACCAAATCCACTACACCAACCCTGTTGTAACAGAAATTCAAAGACTAAACAAGGAAATAGAAGATTTAAAAAAAGAATTGGAGGAAAAACAATGATACTCTACAACACACTTGGAAACAAAAAGGAAGAATTTATCCCTCACTTTGAAGGCAAGGTGAATATGTACACCTGTGGCCCTACAGTATATCACTATGCACACATTGGCAACCTCCGTACCTACATTATGGAAGATGTTCTGGAAAAGTACCTGAGATACGCAGGTTACGATGTAAACAGAGTTATGAACATCACCGATGTTGGTCACCTCTCCAGTGATGCTGATACAGGCGAGGACAAAATGCTTGCAGGTGCAAAGAGAGAGCATAAGACTGTTCTTGAAATTGCAGATTTCTATACAAAGGCATTTTTTGAGGACTGCAAAAAGCTAAATATAAAAACTCCGGATGTAGTAGAACCTGCAACTCACTGTATTCCGGAATTTATAGAAATGGTTGACACCCTACTTAAAAAGGGATATGCCTATGAGGCAGGTGGCAACGTTTATTTTGACACCTCAAAGCTACAGGAATATTATGTATTCGGCAACCAAAGTCAAGATGACCTTGCTGTTGGTGTTAGAGATGATGTTGACGAGGACGAAAACAAGAGAAACAAAACCGACTTTGTGCTTTGGTTCACAAAGAGTAAGTTTGATGACCAGGAATTAAAATGGGAAAGTCCTTGGGGCTATGGCTATCCAGGTTGGCACATTGAATGTTCAGCAATTTCCATTAAGCACAATGGCGAATACCTTGACCTACACTGTGGTGGTGTTGACAATGCTTTTCCACATCACACCAACGAAATTGCCCAAAGTGAGGCTTACTTAGGTCATCCTTGGTGCAAAAACTGGTTCCATGTTACACATCTTCTTGATGCTCGTGGTAAGATGAGTAAGAGCAAGGGGGATTTTCTTACAGTTTCTCTCCTTGAGGAAAAGGGTTACAACCCACTTGTATATAGAATGTTCTGCCTACAGTCCCACTACCGTAAGCCACTAACCTTTAGTTATGAAAATCTTGACAACACAGCAAAGGCATACAACAAGCTGATTAAGAAAATATCTGCCCTTAACCCACAGGGTGAGGCTGATATGACGGAGGCTAAGCCATTCATAGACAAATTCAAGGAAAATATGGACAACGACCTTAATACTTCCCTTGGAATTACAAGCATTTATGATGTTGTAAAGGCAAACATCAGCGATGCAACAAAGATTTATCTTCTTAATGACTTTGACAGAGTGCTTGGTCTTGACCTTGTGAAAACTGCAAAGGAGCTTATTGACAGCAAAAGCTCATCCGTTGATGAAAACAAAATCAATGAGCTTATCAGCAAAAGAGCAGAGGCAAAGGCAAACAAGGATTGGGCAACAGCTGATGCTATCCGTGATGAGCTGACAGCTATGGGAGTTCTTATTAAGGACTCAAAGGAAGGCACAACCTGGACCCTAAAATAAAAAATACAATAACATATTTAAGAACCCTCCACATAAATTTTACTGTGGAGGGTTAATTTATGAAGTTCTTTGTTTTTGACAAAAAAGGAATAATTATAATTTTGTGCTGTGCAGTAATTGCCTTTGTTGCCATTTGTCTTATGACAAGCACAGGAAAACAGGCAGTAAAAACAGCCACAGAGCCAAGGGAACTGCCCATATATTCTGTTGAAACGGAGAAAAAACAGGTTGCAATCTCCTTTGATGCTGCCTGGGGCAACGAACAGACAGAGGATTTGCTGAATATTCTCAGAAAGTACAATGTAAAGGCAACATTTTTCCTTGTTGGGGACTGGGTGGATAACTTCCCTGATGATGTTAAGAAAATTGCAAAGGCAGGTCACGATGTGGGAAACCACAGCGACAGCCACCCTCATATGACGCAGATTTCACAGGAGGAGCAGAAAACCCAAATTAAGGACTGTAATGACAAAATAGAAAAGCTAACAGGAGAATGTCCAAAGCTGTTTAGAGCACCCTATGGTGACTACAACAATTCTGTTGTAGAGAGCGTCCGAAGTCTTAATATGTACTGCGTTCAATGGGATATTGACTCCCTCGATTGGAAGGACCCGTCACCTTCAGAAATGGTGGATAGAATTGTGCCAAACTTACAAAACGGAAGCATTATCCTTATGCACAATGGCGCAAAGAACACTCCAGAGGCTCTTCCAATGATTATTGAGGCTGTTAAGGAAAGTGGCTATGAGTTTGTGCCTCTGTCTGAACTTGTCTGCAAAAATTGCGAAATTGACTATAAGACAGATGTAACAGGCAGGGCAAAATAATACTCACAAACGAAACCTTGACACCAAGGTGAATCAAGTGTATAATGAAAGTACAAAAGGACTACCAAGCAGACGGTGTCCTAAATATTAGTTAAAAAGAAATAACTGCAAGTTTGGGAACTGGGCGGTTATTTCTTTTTTGTTATGTTTATAACAAGTGCAATAATTGATACTACAAGAGATCCAAAAAGAAAAAGTCCTTCGTATGTAACCATTGACACCACCCCCTTATATTCAAGAGGGCAAAAAATCAACCCTCTTTAGAAGAGGGACAACCGCCTACCGTTGTGATAGTCCTAAGAGTGCATAAGCACTACACATATTCTAACATATTACATAATAATTATCAAGAAAATAGAGAAGAATGAATAAGCTCATTCTTCTCTTTTTTTACATCAATGTTTTATACAGTTCTGGTCTTCTATCTGTTCTTGAGTCAAATTTCTCTCTATAGGTATTTGCATCCTTATTGATTTCCACAATCAACAAATCCTGTATATTACTTCTTTCTGCAATTACCTCTCCATCAGGGTTCACAGCCATTGTGTCCCCACTATAATATATATCATCGTGGACACCAACACAGTTTACACCAAGAATGTAGCACTGATTTTCAATGGCTCTTGCCTTTAAGAGGGTTTTCCAATGGTGACTTCTGCTTTTAGGCCAATTTGCAGGAACAACAATTACCTCTGCCCTATCACCAACAGCAGAGAAAACTTCAGGAAATCTTAAATCATAGCAAATAAAGGTACTAAAATTTATGCCCTCAATTCTGTAGTGGGTAATGCTGTTTCCACCCACAAAGTTTTCATTTTCATATCCGGCAGAAAATGGGTGAATTTTTGTGTAATCGGAGATGACCTCTCCCCTATAATCCACAACACAGTAATGATTTTCACACTTGCCATTTACCTTCTTTACATAGCCAAAGCCTATGTAAATACTGTATTCCTTGGCGAGAGATGTTACAAAGTCAAGGGTTTTTGTGTCGCTTTCAGCTGTCACCTCGGTAGCCATAGAAAATCCTGTAAAGCTCATTTCTGGGAAGAAAATTACGGAGCATCCCTTATTCTTTGCCTCCTTTACCTTTTCTCTTGCCACGGCAAAGTTTTTTTCTTTATTACACCACTCAATATCACTTTGAAACAATGCAATTTTCATCACTATCACCTCTGTAAAAATTATACAATTTAATTAAGACTTTTTCAATACGCCAATGTGACTAACTTCTGAAAATAACTGAATTTGTTGTGAAAAGCAGTATTTTCCATTTACACTTTAGAAAATTTGTGTTATTCTTTAAAAAGTAAAAAGTCGAAATTTGTATTTAATAAGAGGTATAAAATGAAACACGGAGTAAGCAAGAAGAAAAAGTCCGTCAAAAAAACTCTCATTGTAATTATCAGCCTTGTGGTGATATTTGCACTGACAGGTGCAGGATATTTAATATATTCAAACTACTTTAAAAAAGAACCTACAGAACGTGATTTTCACACTCAGGTAGCAACTGAGGCTGCAAAGCAGGATGAGAAAATTCCTATTCATACCGAGGCAGGAGATGAGCCTATCTACATCAACGCAATTCCAGGTATGCCGAAAAACTCCTATGAGGACAGTGGTTTTTACACAAATGATTTTGGCTACAAAGCCTACAAGCACAATGGCAAGGATATTTCCACAGTGGGAATTGATGTTAGCTATGTTCAAGGTGACATTGATTGGCAGGCTGTAAAGTCCTCTGGTGTAGATTTTGCAATACTGCGCTGTGGTGCAAGGGGCTATGGCGAAAGTGGCATTATGATTGAGGACGAAACTTTCCACAAAAACGCACAAGAGGCTTTGGATGCAGGAATTGACATTGGTGTTTACTTCTTTAGCCAGGCGATTACTGTTGAGGAAGCAAAGGAAGAAGCCGACTTTGTTCTCGATATCATTAAGGACTACAACATAAAGTACCCTGTTGCCTTTGACTGGGAGCATTTTGAGGAGGACGAGGCAAGGACAGATAACATTGACAGAACCACCCTTACAAATATGGCAAGGGCTTTTTGTGACCAGGTTGACAAGGCAGGATACACACCTGTAATTTACGCAAACAGAAGTCTGTTGTACTTTGAATATGACCTTGCAAAGCTATCTGACATTGAAATTTGGCTTGCCTCCTATGAGGACACACCAAACTACTACTACGACTTTGGTATGTGGCAGTACAGTAAAGAGGGTACAATTAACGGCATTGAGGGTACAGTTGACCTGAATGTTTGTATGTATAAGTATTAAGAGAGGTATTATTATGGAGAGAATCACATCATTTTCAGTTGACCACAACACATTGGAGCCTGGTATTTATGTTTCAAGAATTGACGGTGACATTACCACCTATGATTTAAGATTTATCAAACCAAACACACCACCTTTTCTTGACATAAACGCAATGCACACCATTGAACATCTTTTTGCAACCTATGCAAGGAACGGTAGCCTTAAAGACAAGGTTATCTACTTTGGTCCTATGGGTTGCTGTACAGGTTTTTACCTGCTTATGAGGGATGTTACAAATGAGGAGGCTCTTTCATACATTAAAGCAGTTATTGAGGACTGTATGAATCATCAAGGGGAAATCCCAGGAACACAGAAAATTGAGTGTGGAAATTATCTTGCTCACGATAAGGAAAAAGCACATAATTCCCTTTCAGAATTTCATCAAAGAATTAAAACACTAAGACCTGAGGATATGTTCTACTAAGGAAAAATAACCCAATTTATAGTGCAAACTAAACAATTTACATAATTAACTCCTTTTAATGTAGGGTATTGTAACAAATTTATTATAAAGTTATTGCAAAAAAGTTACAGAGTGGTATAATAATCACAGTGATTTGTTACAATATAGTTACATTTAAGGAGTTTTTTTATTTGAGTACAAAGTTTATCGGCACCAATGGTTTTGGTGAAATTGAAAGTTTGGAAATAAGTAAAGATAGAAAAAAACAATTAAGAGCAAGGGAACTAAAAAGAAAGCTAAGATTAGAAAACATTCTACTTTCAGTTTTATACTACATTCTTGTTAAGCCTGTTAAGGCTGTTAGGAATTTCTCTTTTCAGGAATACAAAAGAAGTTTAACCTTTAAAAAGGCTATGACAAGCCTTGTTGCACCGGTTGCAGGTGTTGTGGCACTTCTGTTTACCATAGGTATCTGCACACAAAATGCTAATATTGAGTCAGCAGAAGAAAAACAGATATTAACATCTGTTTCAAACACATCAGCTCTTGAAAAGGCAGATAACAGCACAGAAGTTGAGGCTAATTTAACTCCTGTATATCAATTCTCCTCAATGAGCGTAAAAAACAACAATAGCATTACATCTGCTTTTGATGGTACAGACACTTCTGTATCAGAAAATGTGGCAGGACTTTATATAAACGACAAGCTAATCGGTGTTTGTGACTCCGACAAGGAGCTACAGTCTGCCCTTGATGAGCTTTTACAGGATGATATTGACTATTATGACGAAGAAACAGAGGTTAGATTCAATAACAATGTTGAGGTTAAGACAGGTATCTATAGCAACAGAAGTATTACCTCTGCTGATAGCCTTGTTAAAAAGGCAAAAGACAAAGGACTGTTAAAGGTCCTTGTTAAAACTGATATTATTATGACAGAAAAACAACCTTTTGAAACAAAGGTTAAATATGATGACACAAAGGATACAACCTACAAAAAGGTAGTAAAAAAGGGTGTTTATGGCAAGCAGAAAACCACCTACAGAGTTTCCTACATTGACGGTGTACAGGTTGATGCTGTAATTACAGACATTAAAACTGTAAAGAAGGCAAAAAATCAAATTGTCATTAAGGGCAAGGGTGCAGAAGGTGTTGACGAAAACTCCGTTAGTAGTTCTGGCTTCCTATGGCCTGTACCAAATGTACACACGATTTCCTCACCATATGGTTATCGTGAGGGTGGAGAATTCCACACAGGACTTGATATTGCCGACGGCGACTGCTACGGTGCAAGTATTGTTGCATCAAGAGCAGGTACAGTTGAATGGGCAGGATATGACGACTCTGGCTATGGCAACTATGTAATTATTGACCACGGTGACGGATACAAAACACTTTATGGTCACTGCTCCTCTGTATGTGTTTCACAGGGACAGCAGGTGTCACAGGGACAGACAATAGCCTATGTTGGCTCAACAGGTCAGTCCACAGGCGACCACCTACACTTTGAAGTTAGAACAGGTGACGACAGAAGCGACAGACAGAATCCACAGGATTATCTGTAAAATTCAGTCAATAAAAAATACAAAACGAAAGGCTACAAGAAACCCTAAAAGGTATGCTTGTAGTCTTTTTTTACAATAAAATTCAATTCTCTGTATTCATAATCACTTCTGCAATTTTGGTTGCAGATTCAACCATTTTAGGGCAAAATTCTGTGAAAAGATTCTTTTCTAAAGCCGAAGCTACGCCTTCTTCAGTTCTGATATCACATTTTAACAATTCCCTGCACATATAGGATCCGTTTTCTTTTTTGAATTCAGACAAAAATTTATCGGTCACTTCGTTTGTTTTTAAACGGGCATCAATATCATCTTCTTTACATTGCCCGTATTTTAAACCGAGTGCCATTAACGCCCCGGTACAGGCGCCACAGACCTCTCCTTGTCTCATTCCACTGCCAAAACAAGCACCTATCTTTAATGCCTGTTCCTCCGTTATTCCCAGTTCTTCTGCAAAAGCAGCGAATACAGCCTGAGAACAATGAAACTTGTTTGCAAATAATTCATTTGCTTTTTCTATGTGAGTCATTATTTTTCTCCTTTTCATAGTCTATTCTTCCCCTTAAATCTCAACAATAAGTTCGGAAAAGATACCTGATGTGCTGATGATGTTTTGGGCATTTTCATTTTCTTCAAAACCAACTGTTTCACCGTCTTTTCTGGTGAT
>JBGUUL010000033.1:0-1975 GCA_045133515.1 Ruminococcus sp. | reverse complement strand
TTACTCCGAAATCGGTGATTTCTGCGTTGAAAATCCTCGAAATACGTCAGTATTTCTGTGGTTTTCGCCTTGAAATCCCTCGATTTGCAACAAAAATCCAGTACTTTTTCTTTTCCAAACAAGCCCTAAACCCCAAAATAAAGTATTTTTCCTTTTTTAATCACTTTACACTCTCGTAAATGTTTTTAACAATTAAGTCAAACAGCTCACGCAGACGTGCAATGTCTTTTTTTAGATACAAATATCCAAACAAAGCCTCAAAGCCTGTGGCTGTGTGGTAATCCTGTCTATTAGCATTTTTAGGTACGCTATGAACATTTGCATTTCTTCCACGCTTGTATATAACAGTTTCTTCCTCTGTAAGATATGGCTCAAGAATTTCTGCACATTCAGCCTGAAATTTACAGTTAACAACATTTACCTTACGCTTGTTAAGCTGTCCCACTGGTCTATTTGCAAGTGAAATTACATATTCACGCACCATTAAATCATATACACTGTCACCGATAAACGACAGTGTAAGTGGTGATATTTGTCTTAAATCAAAATTACAGGACAATAAGCTATCCATACTTCTACCTCTTACTCAACAAAATCAAATTCAAGGTCGTAAATTGATACGGTATCGCCCTCGTTAATACCAGCCTCACGCAATGCGTCTATTACGCCACCATTAATAAGCACACGCTGGAAGTACTGCAATGACTCGTAATCATCAAAGTTTACTGACTTCATAATATTGAACAGCCACTTAGCCTCAACAAAATAAATACCGTCGTGCTTTGTAATCTGAACCTTACTTTTATCAATTCTTTCTGGCTGTACAACAGGTGCTGGCTCAGCCTCGTAGCGTGTTATAGGAGGTAGCTTACTTAGCATTTCAAGCACCTTGTTCATAAGGTCATCTACACCCTCGTTAATTGGTGCCATAATAGGGAAAAACTCGTAGCCCTGTTCCTCTACAAATTTCTTGAAGTCTTCGATTTGCTCATCAGTTGCAAGGTCGCATTTATTACCTGCTACTATCATTGGTCTTTTTGCAAGCTCAGGGTTGAACTTCTCTAGCTCTTCATTAATAATTCTAAAGTCCTCTTTAGGGTCTCTTGCCTCACTACCTGCAATGTCTACAACGTGAACCAACATTCTACAGCGATCTACGTGTCTTAGGAATTGATGTCCAAGACCTACACCCTCCCAAGCACCTTCTACAAGTCCAGGAATATCAGCCATTACAAAGGAATTACCCTCACCCATACTTACAACACCTAAAACAGGAGTTATAGTTGTAAAATGGTAATTGGCAATTACAGGCTTAGCTTGGCTTACAACAGAAACAAGAGTACTTTTACCAACATTAGGGAATCCCACAAGTCCAACATCTGCAAGCAATTTAAGCTCAAGAGTTACCTCGTATTCCTCACCTGGTAGACCTGGCTTTGCAAAACGAGGAGTTTGTCTTGTAGCTGTTGCAAAGTGGATATTACCCCAGCCACCGTTACCTCCTTTAGCTACAAGCACAGGCTCTTTTCCAGAAACATCTGCAAGCAATCTACCTGTTTCTGCGTCCTTTACAAGAGTGCCTCTTGGTACACGCACAATTAAATCCTCTGCATTTTTACCTGAGCTTCTCTTCGCCTTTCCGTTTTCACCCTTTGGTGCAACATATTTTCTCTTATATCTAAAATCAGCAAGAGTAGAAAGGTTGTCGTCAGCCAAGAAAAGTACATTACCTCCCCTGCCACCGTCACCACCGTCAGGACCACCAGACGCTACATATTTTTCACGATGAAATGAAACAGAGCCATCTCCACCGTCGCCTGCTTTTATATAAATTTTCGCCTTATCTACAAACATTTATTTCACTACCTTTCATAATGTAGTATTTTCATAAAAAATATTTTCTGCGTTTTTTACTTTTAAAAAATACAAATCGGGATTTATAAGTCTCGATAATAAGGACAAATATCCTCATAAT
>JBGUUL010000032.1:0-1935 GCA_045133515.1 Ruminococcus sp. | reverse complement strand
CCCTGAAATACTTATTCTGGACGAGCCCACAGTTGGCCTTGACCCAAAGCAGATTATTGAAATAAGAAATGTTATCAGGTCATTAGGAGAAAATCGCACAATCATTTTATCAACTCACATTCTTCAGGAGGTTACAGCTGTCTGCAACAAGGTCACAATTATAAACAACGGAAAAATTGCAGCACAGGATACCCTTGAGAATCTTGCAGGCTCAATCGGAGGCAAGGGAAAGCACCAGATTAAAGTTATGGCAACCCGTGAAAATGGCGCTGAAGTCATTAAGAAAATCTATGGACTTTTAAGCTTTAAGTTTGAAGACTTTGACAACGAAATTTCAACATTCGTTATAGACTGTGGAGAAAAGGACCTTCGACCTGAAGTATTTACAGCCTTCTCAAAGGCAGATATTCCTATTGTGGAATTTAAGAGCGCTGAGCCTACCCTCGAAGAAGTATTTATAAAGATTACTGCACACGACAAAAAAGTAAAGGAGGAAACCAATAATGAAAGCAATGTTCAATAAAGAATTCAGGGGTTATTTCAATTCCCCTACAGGCTACATCTTCGTTGGGGTATTCCTCTTCTTCTGCGCTATGTTTTTTGTAAATATGGTTATTGTTAACCAGAGCGCAACCTTAATCCTTATGTTTAACAGTATGAACCTGATTTGCCTTTTCCTCGTTGCAATTCTTACTATGAAACTCTGGTCCGAGGAAATGAGCAGAAAAACTGACCAGCTTTTAATCTGTTCACCTGTTTCACCATGGGGAATTGTAATGGGCAAATATCTTGCAGCCTGTGCTGTTTTGGGAGTTGCACTTGTTTTCTCCCTTATATTTCCTGTTATACTTAATATTTTCAGCAACCCTCCCCTCTCCGAGCTTATAAGCTCATATTTGGGATTTATTCTCCTATGGTGCTCATTTATCGCCATTGGTTTATACATTTCATCACTTACTGAAAATCAGATGATTTCAGCCATCTTAACATTTGGGGTGTTGTTTGTTGTATTCCTTATAAATTATCTTACTTCAACAACTCACACTGCCCTCTGGATAAGAAGAATTGTGGGAGCCTTTGCACTCCTTGACAGATACTACGACTTCCAGCTTGGTATGGTAAGTATTCCTGATGTAACCTACTACTTCAGCGTAATATTCCTCTTCCTTTACCTTACAAAGCAGAACGTTGTAAAAAGAAGATTTAAATAGGAGGTACAGATATGAAAAATAAATTCAAATATAAATTCAGTTCAGCTGTGGTTACCTCCTGTGTTATTGTTGCTCTTATTTTAATCAACATTATTGTAAATGTACTTGCAACAAAGGTTAACCTTAAAATCGACTTAACCCGCGACAAGGTTTACACATTCTCTGAGCAGACAGAGGAAACTATGAAAAGCCTCGACAAAGATGTTCACTGTTACGTTTTATACACAGTTACAGATGATGACGGAGCTAAATATGTGGACGAATATCTTGAAAAATACAAGAGATTAAGCAGTCATTTCTCTTACGAATATATTGACCCATACGAAAATCCTGCCTTTGTCAGAAGCTTTTCACAAAACGGCGAAAACATTTCTGTGGGCTCAATTATCGTTACCTGCGGGGACAAATATAAAGTTATTGACGCATCAATGCTTTTCAATATTGCAACAGAAACTACTACAACTATGGAAATGGAAAAGCATCTTACTTCTGCTATTATGCACACCACAGGTGATACAGAAACAGGCAGAATTTATTTCACAAGAGGACACGGAGAATATGATTCCTCGGAGCTTATTTCTTCACTTTCCTCTGAGGGCTATGAAACAGGAGCTATAAACCTCTCACAGGAAGATGTTCCAAAAGATGCCCTTGCCCTTATTACTCTTGCACCAATGAGAGATTTCTCTCTTCAGGAAATAAACGCTCTTGATATGTATGTATC
>JBGUUL010000031.1:0-1807 GCA_045133515.1 Ruminococcus sp. | reverse complement strand
TGTTAAGAATAACTTTAATTATCTGTGCAACAAACCATGCAGTAATACAAACCAATATAATTCTCATAATTGTCTCCTAAAAAAATACTTATTTACATAATTTTACAATATACAGCAAAAAAAAGCAAGTAAATATAAAATATATATTTTCTTTTTAACAAATTGGTCAAATAACATATATTTTTTTAGTGCAATACTACAAAATTCAACATTTGGTATTATTTATGTTTGAAAATTACTGTATATAGTGCTATTATTATTTTGACAAAATTATTTTTGGAGGGTGTTTAAAATGGCAAAAAACAAAAAGAATGCTATTCCTGAAACAGGCATTTATGACGCAAAACAATTAGGCGTTCCGAAAATGGTTGTTTTGGGATTCCAGCATATGTTCGCAATGTTCGGTGCAACTGTTCTTGTTCCGCTTCTTACGGGGCTTGACGTTGCAACAACACTTCTTATGGCAGGTCTCGGAACTTTACTTTTCCACGTAATTACAAAGTTTAAGGTACCTGCTTTCCTCGGTTCCTCATTCGCATTCCTTGGCGGTTATGCCGCTGTTGCACCAAAGCTTGGTGAAGACGGCACAATCCCTAACAAAGAGCTTCTTCCTTATGCTTGTCTCGGCGTTGCTTGCGCAGGTCTTGTTTACCTTGTTCTTGCAGGTATCATCAAGCTTGTCGGTATCAAGAGGGTTATGAGGTTCTTCCCGCCTGTTGTTACAGGTCCTATCATTATTGCTATCGGTCTCGGTCTTTCAGGCTCAGCGGTTAACAACTGTGCTGCTAACTGGCCACTTGCTCTTATTGCTCTTGCTATCGTTGTTATCTTCAACATCTGGGGTAAAGGTATGGCAAAGATTATTCCTATTCTTTTAGGTGTTGTAGGTGCATATCTTGTTGCTATTCTTGTTGGTAATGTTGGCGGTGTTGAAGGCTGGGCAATTGACTTTACTGCAGTTAAGGAAGCTGCATGGATTGGTCTTCCTATTCAAAAGAGTGCAACAATTCTTGGTGTTGACTGGTCAAATAAGAGCCTTATCATCAGCTCAATTATCGGTATTATGCCAATCGCTCTTGCTACAATGATGGAACACATTGGTGACATTTCCGCTATTGGTGCAACTGTTGGCAAGAATTACATCAAGGACCCGGGTCTTCACAGAACACTTACAGGTGACGGTCTTGCAACAACAATCGCATCACTTTTAGGTGCTCCTGCTAATACAACATATGGTGAAAATACAGGTGTTCTTGCACTTTCAAAGGTTTATGACCCTAAGGTTATCAGACTTGCTGCTGTTTTTGCAGTTGTACTTTCCTTCTCACCTAAATTTGCTGCAGTAATCAACTCACTTCCAACAGCTATTATCGGTGGTATTTCATTTGTTCTTTACGGTATGATTTCTGCTATCGGTGTTCGTAACGTTGTTGAATCAAAGGTTGACTTTACAAAGAGCCGTAACCTTATCGTTGCTGCTATTATTCTTGTTACTGCACTTGGTCTTTCAGGTGGTGTAACATTTGCAATCGGTGATGTTACAATCAATCTTTCTGCTCTTGCTTGTGCTTCACTTGCAGGTATTATTCTCAACGCAATTCTTCCGGGTAAGGATTATGAATTCACAGAAGAAGATCCACAGGATACAGGTGTAAACTTCGCAGCAGGACAAAATTCAAAGCGTCTTGAAAAAGAAGACAAATAAAAACTGAAATACACATTTTCCCCACAGGGTGTTCTGTGGGGATTTTTGTACAATTAATATTGTGAGGCAGAAAATGAAAAAAGGTAAAAATGCATTGAAAAT
>JBGUUL010000030.1:0-6667 GCA_045133515.1 Ruminococcus sp. | reverse complement strand
CTATGCTCACGTTGACTGCCCAGGCCATGCTGACTATGTTAAGAATATGATCACTGGTGCTGCTCAGATGGACGGTGCTATCCTCGTTGTTTCTGCTGCTGATGGTCCTATGCCACAGACAAGAGAACACATCCTTCTTTCCCGTCAGGTTGGCGTTCCATACATCGTTGTATTTATGAACAAGACTGACCAGGTTGACGATGAAGAACTTCTCGAACTCGTAGAGATGGAAATCAGAGATCTTCTTAACGAATATGAATTCCCTGGCGATGACACACCAATCATCAAGGGTTCAGCTTATGTTGCTCTCCAGAGCACATCTACAGATCCTAACGCTCCTGAGTATGCTTGCATCCACGAGCTTATGGCTGCTGTTGACGAGTTCATCCCAACTCCAGAAAGAGATTCCGATAAGCCATTCATTATGCCAGTTGAAGACGTATTCACAATCACAGGTCGTGGTACTGTTGCAACAGGTAGAGTTGAAAGAGGCGTTATCAACGTAAACGAAGAAGTTGAAATCGTTGGTCTTACAGACGAAATCCGTAAGGTTGTTGTTACAGGTCTTGAAATGTTCAGAAAGTCTCTTGACTTTGCTGAATGTGGTGATAACGTTGGTGCACTTCTTAGAGGTGTTCAGAGAACTGAAATCGAAAGAGGTCAGGTTCTTGCAAAGCCAGGTTCAATCAAGCCACACAAGGCTTTCTCAGGTCAGGTTTACGTTCTAACAAAGGACGAAGGTGGCCGTCATACTCCATTCTTCAACAACTATCGTCCACAGTTCTACTTCAGAACAACTGACGTTACAGGTACAATCAGCCTTCCAGAAGGCACAGAAATGTGTATGCCTGGTGATAACGTTGAAATGTCTGTTGAACTCATCACACCAATCGCTATCGAAGAAGGTCTTCGTTTCGCTATCCGTGAAGGTGGTAGAACAGTTGGTTCAGGTGCTGTTACAGCTATCAACGACTAATTTTAATTATCAATAATTATTATTAGATATAAACCCCTGCTTCGGCAGGGGTTTTTGAATTAAAATGAGGTTTAATATGAACGATAAAAATTACGAAACTATAGGAAGGCTTATCTGCAACATCTCCTACTGGTTTTATGCAATAAAATTTGTAGCTGTTGTTACAGGCATTTCTGCAGTTGTTCTGTATATTTTTGATTTACCTTTGTGGATTGCCCCTATTGTGGGAGTGGTTGTGTTCATTGTTTATCAATTTATAAGGAGAATGATTTTCAAAATCCTTTTAAAGCTTTCAAAAATGTAGGAGGAAAAATGAATATTATGTTTGTTTGCCACGGCAACATTTGTCGTTCTCCAATGGCAGAATTTATTTTCAAGGATATGCTGAAGAAAAATAACATCAAAGGTCATTTTGTAGCTTCCTCGGCCACAAGCACTGAGGAAATCTGGAATGGTGTTGGCAATCCTGTTTATCCTCCGGCTCAAGCAGAACTTAATCGTCACAGCATTAGCTGTGAGGGAAAACGAGCTGTTCAGCTGAAAAAATCTGACTATGACAAATATGATATGTTCATAGCTATGGATAGCAACAATGTTCGCAATATTCATAGGATTTTTGGTAACGATAAGGATAACAAGGTTTGTAAGCTAATGGACTTTACCTCACAGAAGGGTGATGTTGCCGACCCTTGGTATTCTCGCCGATTTGATATTGCCTACAATGATATTTATAATGGTTGTTCTGGACTTTTGGAGTATATTAAAAAGCATAAAAATTAGGGGCTTCTTCCGAAGCCCCATTTTCATTTCAATTTATCTGTTCAAATTATCTGTAGAAGTTATAGTAGGTTTCGCCACCCTTTAAATTTACACCTCTATAATAAGCCATTTCAGAAACTGTCACCATTTGGTAACCCTTCTTGTTCAGTAGTTTGCAAATTTTCTCAACAGCCTTTGGAGTGGAATCTTGAATATCGTGCATCAAAATAATATCTCCGTCAAGGGTTTCCCCTTTTTTGAATACATTTCTTATTGCATTGTAAGTTGCATTTGTGTTCTTTGTACTCCAATCTATAGTGTCAATGGACCACATAATAAGAGGGAAGTGGGAGCTTTCATATACCGAACCTGTAATTCCACCTGGGCATCTGAACAGCGTAGGTGCTGCTCCCAAAACATCTTGAATGGCCTTGCTTGATTTGTTCAGCTCCATTCTCTGAGTTTCCTCATCAATGCTGTCTGCATATTGATGGTCCCAAGAGTGACTGCCAATTTCGTGTCCACTTTCGTATGTTCTTTTTAGAATATCAGCCTGGTCAGCAACTCTTGAACCAACTACAAAGAATGTTCCTCTGCCGTTGTATTTTTCCAAAGTTTTGGTGATAGCATCAGTGTTTCCTTCCTTTGGACCATCGTCAAAGGTTAAGCAAACCATTGGCTTTGTGCTGTCAAGGTTTGTTCTTATTCTTTCAAACTGATTAGTAACAATAATACTGCACTTTGCAGTAACATCGTTAAAAAGCTCCAAGGTAATGTCAGCTTCTCCTTGTCCAATACCTGTCACAAGTCCCTTGCTGTCAACCTTTGCAATCCTTTCGTCAGAGCTTTTAAAGCCCATTTTTCTGCAACCCTCACCCTTTTTGAATACCCAGCTTAGCTGATAGGTGCTGTTTTGAACAATAGAAACGCTCTCCTCCTCAAAGCTAACTGATGTAGGCTCTTTAAGTGCAGTAACGGAGCAGGTTTTGCTGACTCCATTGTATGTAGTAACAGTAATTTTTGCCTGTCCTTCACCCATAATTTTAACACTACCGTCATTTTTAACAATAGCCACATTTCCATTGTCACAGCTGTAGTCCAAAAAATTCTCTGGTATGTTTTTGCAGTTACTTGGCTTTATTGAAAAGCTCTCCCCAACTGCAACCTGAATTTTTGATGGTATGTTAAGGCTCTTTGGAGCAGAAATAACCCTAATGTCGCAATAGTCCTTTAGGTCGTTTTCCGTTTTAACCCTAACAGTACAACTGCCTTCTGCCACAGCTACAGCTTTGTTATCCTCAATTTTCACAACACTTGCATCAGAGGAAGTCAGTGTAAACTTTGTTGTAGCGTCTTTTGGCGTCATAACTATGTCAAGGTCAGAGCTTTGCCCCTCTCCCAAGGTCAAGTTAGTGTTTTTAAAGGCAATGTTCTCTGCTGTAGTGTTAAAATTCAGTACATTTTTAACCTGACTTAATACATCAACACCACAAACAGTCAGCCCTGCCCAGGCAACACACAAAACTGTAACTAATATTAGTAGAATGGATAGTAAAACTTGCTTTCCTTTCATATAAATCTTCCCTTTTTCGTCCTTATCTTTAATGTATATACATTATATCATAATTTTCTAAAAAATAAATATCTTTCCATAATTTTTCTAAAAGAATTTTTCTAAAGAATAAAAAGTGTAAAAGAAGTGTTAAAGTTGCTCAATTTATATCAAATTGCACTTATTAACAGATTGTTCATAATCTTTTTGTGCAAAATCACATTTATTACTAATTTTTGCATAAATCTAAGTGGTCAAACCTATGTAAAATGTAGAACTTGATTTTAGTTGTTGAATTCTTCCAAAAAATGTTATATACTAATTAAGTATTTAAATGGGTTTGTTATCCCATTTTTAAGTAACGGTTAGGTGAAAGACGGTGATTTGATATGGACAATAGAGAGCAAATGTCCCCTGAGCTTGCAAGAGCTATGCAGGAGGCAGAAATTCTTGAGCAGGTTAATATTCGTGTCAGAAGAAAAACAAGCTGGGTGCTTCTCCTTGTTTCATTTATGTCCCTTGTACTTGTAACATTCTCTTGGTTTACAATCAGTACCCTTGCAAATGTTGAAAAGCTACAAATGGAAATCGGCACTGCTCCTGACCTTAGAATTAGCACAGAAAATCACGGTAGCAACTGGGATAGCTACCTAAAGACAGTTACAGGTGCTATGATTGACAAAGAGCTTACTGACCGTTTCAATACTACTATGAACGATCAGGTTCTTGACCCTGTTACTACTTCCAATGGTAGAACCTTCTTTTCACAGCATGGCAATCCACAGGAATGTAACGAAAACACTTTTCTTGAGTTTGACCTGTATTTAATTGCCAATAAGGACTTGAATGTTCACCTTACCTCAAGAGGTGAGGACGGAACAAACGGCATTAAAGGTACATCAGTTTCCACAAGAGAAGTCGGTGATAAGGCTGATATTGTAAGGGCTGTTCGTTTTAGCTTTACAAATGAAAACGGCCAAACAGTAATTTGGGAGCCAAATAAGGGAACAGCTGTTGCCAACCAAAGAACATTTGATTTCACTAACCCTATGGTTTATGATAACTCAAATCAGATTTGTAGCCTTAAAAAGCTACAGCCACAAAAGGTTACTGTAAGAGTATGGTTTGAGGGTGAAGACCCAGAATGTGTTAATAGAATACAAGAGGCTACTATGGAGGCAATTCTTACCTTCGGTGGTCAGCAGTAATTAAATGCAAAGGCAAAAGGAGAGGATAACCCTTGGCGAGAAAACAACAGAATAATGACTTTACTCCCCAGGATTTGTCGAAGCTAACCGACAAAGGCGCTCGTCAAGCTGGAAAGGAAGGCTCCTTTGGTGACTTCGGATTGGCTCGTGACGCAGCCGTTCTTGACAAAACAAAGAGGAGAAAAAGGTTCCTGTTTTGGATGACTTTACTTCTTATTGCGTTCCTGTTTATCCTTTGGATATTGATGTTTTGGTGGACAAGAGCAGGTGACCTTGTTATTGATGTTAACCGTCTTGCAGAGCAGAAGGGTATTATTCTTTCTGAAACCTCTGACTTCAAAGACCCTGAAACAGTCCTTTCTGGTGACTCTGTTGACGGTGTAACCAACATTACATATGCTTGGCTAACTGACAATATGTCACTTAATGGTGATATTAGTTATATCGACAATTACAAATCTGTTAAGGATAGCAGTATTGACGGTGGTAGCCATAACGGTGACAGCAACAACCGTAAGGAAAAGGTTTCCGGCACACAAACAGCTGGTGAAAATTACCTTGCTTATACCTTCTATTGTAAGAATGTAGGTAATGAGTCTGTTGACTATACAGCTACCCTTGTTAATAACGGTGCAGCAAAGAGTATGGACGAGGCTGTGAGAGTAATTGTCTTTAAAAACGGCGAACCAACAATTTATGCACAAAAACAGCATAAAAGTGACCAGCCAGAGGATGACAGCAAGTTCATTCCAAAAAACCTTAAGGCAGAGCCTTGGGTTAACAGCAAAAAGATTATGACAACAGAGTCAAAGGACTTTAAACCAAA
Organism: Ruminococcus sp.; assembly: GCA_045133515.1. Lineage (GTDB taxonomy): Bacteria > Bacillota > Clostridia > Oscillospirales > Acutalibacteraceae > Ruminococcoides. The sequence goes on along the minus strand of JBGUUL010000030.1, from coordinate 1,346 downwards.
TGATGTTGATAAGTACACAGTTTTGATGTGGGTAGAGGGCAACGACCCTGAATGTGTCAACGAAATTTTGGGTGGTCATATGAAGATGTCTATGACTTTCTCCGTAGAAGAGGACGAGGAAGTTTAATGAGAACCTCAGCTCAAAATGAGGAAAAACAGTCCATAATGTCAACCCCTATTGCTGACTGGGAGAGGGCATTGGAATATAGTAACTTAACCCCTTTTGGTGTTATACAGGGGTAAAAAAATTTAAGGAGGAAAACTCTATGAAAACACGTTTATACACAAGAAAGAGAGCTCTCATCTCTTCAGTAGCAATGCTACTCGTAGCTATGATCGCTCTCGGCACAGCAACATTCGCATGGTTTACAAAGTCAACAACAGCGACTGCATCAAACATTTATGTTAAGACAATTAAGGCATCTGAACTTGTTATTTCAAAGTTAGATAAGCAGTGGAAGACAACGGTTGACTATGGTATGGATGTAAACTCTCAAAAGGTTCTACAGCCAGTTTCATCTGCTGATGGTTCAAACTGGTACCACGCAAGTGCTGCAGATAAAAATTCTTATGCTTCAACATCAAATGCAGAGGTAGTAGAAGGAAGTGATGCAGGAAATTATTATTTCAAGGAACAGCTTAATATTAAGAATAAGGGTGAAGCTGATGTAGATGATGTTCAAATTCAGTTTGCTCTTGACAGTAATTCTGTAAAGACAAGCTATGTAAGAATAGCTTTAGTGCCTGTATTAGATACTGATGAGAACACTGACTTTGTGCCAACTCCTAATGAAGGGGATTTCTTTGCGTACACATCACAGACAGAAAATGAAGTAACCACAAATACTCTTACAAATATTTATGGTATCGCAGATACTACTGGTTATAAAGCACTTAAAGGTACAGATTTAACATCTGAAAATAAAGCTAATAGCTTAACAGCTACAGTTCGTCCAAATAGTGTATTTACTGTTAATGTTGGTACACTAAAGGGTGATGGTAAGACTTTAGCAACAGGTGAGAAAAACACAGTTTACTATAACCTATATGTTTGGTTTGAAGGACAGGATGAGGATTGTAAGGATGCAAATGCAGGTGCAAAAATCCCTAACATCACATTCACAGTTTCTGGTAACACAGTACAGGAAAGCTAATTTAAAGTTAACACATAGCTATTATAGTAAAATAGATTAAAAAAATGAAATGGAGTTCCCGTATAGATGAAAGTTATAAAAAAGATTTTTAATGTATTTATTGATATACTTATTGTACTTATACTTATAGTATCAGCAATTATATTAACATTATCCCTAACTTCAAAAGGTACGGGAACTCCTAATTTCCTT
>JBGUUL010000029.1:0-38631 GCA_045133515.1 Ruminococcus sp. | reverse complement strand
TTGGAGCCTTTCTGTAGGGTGCATTGTTGCTGATTGTAACGATAATACCGTTATCCTTAATTAGCCTTTTAACCTCTTTTATAGTTTCAATTCTCTTTGTTGGCTCTTGATTTTCATACAATGGGCCAAGCAGTAAAACAACATCAGCCTTTGTGTCCTCAACAGGGATTTTTCTTTCATCATTTATAAAATTGTTATAGGCGACAAAGGGGTTCTCGTGGCATATATGCTCCATTTCCTTAGGAGTCATAGGAACTATATTACAGCATTTTTTACTTAACCATTTTGTCAAGTCTGAACTGCCACAACCCATATCAATAATTTTTGCGTTGCTATCCAAATGAGTAGAAAGGATGTGCTTGAGTTGTGAAAATTCTTTACTGTTCATATCCTTTCTCCTCTCTGCGTAAAATCATTTATATTATAGCAAATTAGCCAACACTTATCAAGATATATCCAATCATTACTTAAAAATTGATATTTTATACAAAAATTCCGTCGTATTTTGTGTACGACGGAAAATCTTGTGTTTATTATAAACTATATTTGATTTAGCTTTTATCAACCTTTTGCTTTTCTTTCAGCTTTTTCTGCTTTTAGCACCTTTTGGAATTCCTGTGTATCCTTTGCCAGCTTACCACTTAGGATTAGGAGAGCAATAAGGTTAGGAATAATCATAAGTGCATTTGCAATATCGGAGAACGACCATACAATGTCCAGAGAAATTGTAGCACCAAAATAAACGATTAGGGAGAAGAACACCCTGTATATGTAGCAGAAAATTGGTTTTTTAACCAAAAATTCAAGAGCCTTTTCTCCGTTATATTCCCAACCAAGAATTGTTGAGAAAGCAAATAGAATAAGTCCGATAGTAACAAGGTAAGCACCTAAGTCACCTAAAATACTTCTGAATGCCTCAATAGTTAGCTTAGCACCTGTTGTAAGAGCCAGAGATTCGTAACCACCCTTTTGGTCAAACTTAAGGTTTGCACCACTACCGTCAGACCAAGTACCTTGTACATAATTTTCTGTTGCTACAGCCTTAACATTTGCAAGTTCCTTGTCAAACTGTGTTTCCTGATTATGAGCAATACTTTCATTTTCACAAGGCTTGTAGTTTGTGACATTACCTTCTTCATCAGTAAGGGAGAATCCCTCCTTGGTTAAAGCATAGGCATAAACTGACTTGCTGAATTCATCGTCAGTGCCAACTGCGTGGGAAGAAATTGTCATTGTGTTGTTTTCAATAACATAGTTACCCTGCATATCGGCATTAACTGTGCCAAGAACACCAGAGGATGCAATAGCAAGACCTGTAATTGAACAAACAACAATAGTATCAAGAAATGTACCACACATACTGATATAACCCTGTCTGATGTGACTGTCTGTGTGAGCAGCAGTAGAGCTAATTGCAGCAGAACCCATACCAGCCTCGTTACTGAATACACCACGACCAACACCGTAACGCATTGAATTCATAATTGTGGCTGTTAGAGTACCTGCAATACCACCTGCTACAGATTGTCCTGAAAAAGCCATTGTAAAGATATTTCTAAGACCATTTGGAATACCTTCAATGTTACCGAAAATAACAATAATTCCACCAACCATATAAAATATTGCCATAGCAGGAACAAGAACACTTGATACCTTTGAAATTGACTGAATACCACCAATAACAATTAGTAGAACAAAAATTGTAATTACAATACCTGAAACCCAAGTAGGAACAGAGAATGTTGTGTTAACAGCATCGGCAATTGAGTTTGCCTGTGTAAGGTTACCAATACCAAAGGAGGCAAGAATTGCAAATATTGCAAATAGAACAGCAAGAATTTTACCAGGTAGTTTATCCTTAAAGGCAGCCTTAATGGAGTACATTGGGCCACCAAGCATTTCACCTTTTTCATTAACAACTCTGTACTTAATAGCAAGGGAACATTCTGCAAATTTTGTTGTGATACCAAAGGCTGCAGAAAGCCACATCCACACCAAAGCACCTGGTCCACCAGAAATCATAGCTGTGGCAACACCAACAATGTTACCTGTACCGATAGTTGCAGCCAAAGCAGTCATAAGTGCTGCAAAAGGGGAAACATCTCCCTTGCCACCGTCCTTTTTCTGTCTTGATTGTTTGCTGAACAATGTTTTTAGTGATGGGAACAAATTTCTCCAAGGAAGAAATTTAAGTCTGAAGGTAAGGAAAATACCAGAACCAACCAACAGAACCAGCATCACAGGTCCCCAAACAACATCATCAATGGCATTTAGGACATTTTGTATTGTTTCCATTGTTTTCACTCCTCATATATTTTCAAACAAATATAGGGCAGCACTTTAGTACTGCCCCGTACATAATCATTATATACGATTTAGCACAGTAAAGCAACAAAATAATTCAAATTTTTACATTTTTTTAATATTAACTATTACCTCAAGTGATTTCGTCTTTATTTTATTGAATATTTTTTTCCATTATGGTAAAATAAATTGATATTTTTGGAAGAAGGATTGTTATGATATTTTTTATAATTTTAATTGGAGCTATTGTTTTTTTACTGGCTCTTTATCTTTTCTTTTTTGTGAAAAGGATAATTTCTCTTTTTACAGATAGAAAGGGATTAGCAAGAGTATTGTCTGCCCTTATTCTTCTAATATTGGGTGGTACAAGTATATACTTTTTCAGACTTACATCTATAATGATAATGCTACATCTTGTGGTAATTAGTTCCATATGTCAAGGTGTTTCTTATATATTAAAAAAAGCTGTTAAGAATATTAGCTTTCAAAAGAAAAGGGATATTATCTATAGAACAGGAATAGTACCTGTTATCCTTACTACCATTGTGGGAATTTTGGGCTACTGTAATATGACAAATGTTAAGAGAACAGAATATACCTGTTCCACTTCCAAAATTCAAAATGGTGAGGAAATAAAGGTTGCTATGATTTCCGATTTGCATATGGGTACAGTAATGAATACCAATACACTAAGGGGGCATATGGAAAAAATTAGCAAAGAAAACCCCGATGTATTTTTACTTGTGGGAGATATTGTTGATGAAGGTACAACAAAAGAAGAAATGATTAAAACCTTTGACATTCTTTCCAATGTAAAAACAAAAAGAGGTATATATTATGTTTACGGTAATCACGACCGAAATATTTACGGAAACCATAAATATTTTACAGATGAGGAACTTACCCAGACTATTGTAGATAGTGGTATTACAGTGCTTAAGGATGATGTTAAGGAATTTGATAATTTTGTAATTATGGGAAGGGATGACTATTCCTCTGAATTGAATGGAAATAATAGAGAAGATATTTATTCTTTAATAGAAAAAACAGATAGCTCCAAATATATAATTACCATTGACCATCAGCCAAAAGAGCTTGAAAAATGTGCAGATGCAGGAGTTGACTTAGAACTTTTCGGTCATACTCATGGTGGACAAATTTGGCCTGCTGGAATTATTGCAGAAAAAGCAGGTATTTTTGAGCTTTCTTATGGTAAAAGAGAAATTGGCGAATACACAGCAATTACTTCCTCTGGTATTGCAAGCTGGGGTTATCCAATCAGAACTGAACAACACAGTGAGTATGTGATTATAAATGTGATTCCAAATGAGTAATACAATGAAAACCCTTTATGTATCAGACCTTGACGGCACTTTGCTTAATTCTAATGTAGAATTATCTCAGTTTACAGTCAAAGCTATAAATAGCCTTGTTGAAAAGGGAATGAACTTCACATTTGCTACAGCAAGGTCACTTAATTCTTCAAAAGAAATTACAAAAGATTTAAAACTGAACATTCCTGTTATAGTTTATAATGGTGCTTTTATTATGGATAAAGAAACAGGGAGAATTTTCTCCTCCTCTGCCTTTGCTGAGGAAGAAATAAATTTTGTAATAGATAAAATTCACCAACATAAGGTGAACCCCTTGGTGTATTCCTTTATAAACGGGAAGGAAAGTGTAAGCTATAACAAAAATTATGTGAATAAGGGAGTTCATCTCTATCTTGACAGTAGAAAAAATGATAGTAGAATGACACCACTTGATAATGACAACCTATATAATGGGGATGTTTTTTACTTCACTATTATTGATAAGAAAAATAATATAGAAAGGTTCTATAATTCGGTAAGAGAAAATAAAAATCTAAGAGTAACCTTTCAGCAGGATATTTATAACGAATATTATTGGTGTGAGATTATGCCCAAAAGTGTTTCAAAGGCAAATGGTATTATTCTCTTAAAGAATATCTATGGCTTTGATAAGGTTGTTTCCTTTGGAGATGCAATAAACGATATTTCAATGTTCAAAATTTCCGATGAAAGCTATGCTGTAGAAAATGCTGTGGAGGAATTAAAACAAATTTCTACAAAAGAAATATTATCCAACGACAATGACGGAGTGGCAAAATTTTTATTAGATACTTTTAATCAAGGATAATACCCTATTTTTCCTCTATGTAATTGTATTTTGCAATAATTATAGTATAATAAAAGAGTATATAATAAGTATATGAATTTAATTTGTAGGTGATAGATTTGAAAAAGACAGATTTAAGAAATTACGCAAAGCTAATAGCAAGAAAAGGTGTTAATGTTCAAAAGGGTCAGGAGGTTATTATTACAGCCCAGCTTGACCAGCCTGAATTTGTGAAAATTCTTGTGGAGGAATGTTACAAAGCCGGAGCAGGTAAGGTTATTGTTGAATGGAGCTATATGCCACTAACAAAGCTGAATGTTCGTTACCAAAAGGAAAAGACTCTTTCAAAGGTAGAGGAGTGGGAAATTGCAAAGCTACAGCATAAGGTTGATACCTTACCTGCCCTAATATATCTTGAGAGCGAGGACCCTGACGGACTAAAGGGCGTTAATATGAAAAAGTTCATTAAGGCACAGCAGAATAAGAGAAAAATCTCAAAGCCTTTCCGTGACCAAATGGATAACAAATATCAGTGGTGTATCGCAGCAGTGCCTGGTGCAGAATGGGCAAAAAAGGTGTTCCCAAATGAGAGAAAATCAAAAGCCATTGAAATGCTATGGGAGGCAATTCTCTACACATCAAGGGCAAATGGCGACCCTATAGCAAATTGGGAGGAGCATAACAAGGATTTAGCTAACAGATGCGATTACCTAAATTCTCTTAATATTGAAACCTTGATTTATAAGTCCTCAAATGGTACAGATTTTAGAGTTGGAATGATAGACACAGCTAAATTCCTTGGAGGTAGCGAAGAAACTCTTGAGTCAAACATTGAGTTCAATGCAAATATTCCGTCAGAGGAAATTTTCATCACACCTAAAAAGGGTGTTGCAGAGGGCATTGTTTATGCCTCAAAGCCACTTTCATATCAGGGACAGCTCATTGAGAATTTTTCTGTTCGTTTTGAAAATGGTAAGGCAGTAGAGGTTAAGGCTGAAAAGAACCAAGAGCTATTGGAGTCCATTATCAATATGGACGAAAACGCAGGTTATCTTGGAGAGGTTGCTTTGGTGCCATATGATTCTCCAATAAGAAATAGTGGTATTCTTTTCTATAACACTTTGTTTGATGAAAACGCAGCCTGTCATTTGGCTTTTGGCGAAGGCTTTACAAATTGTCTTGAGGACTATGACAAGCTGACATTACAGGAATGTAGGGAAAGAGGAATAAACGATAGCCTTATCCACATTGACTTTATGATTGGTAACCAGGATTTAAGCATTACAGCAGTTACTAAATCAGGTGATACTGTAGAAATATTTAAGGACGGAAACTGGGCATTTTAATTAGGATAAAATAATGGATAGAACAGCAATAAGAAATTTTGCAATTTATGCAAGAAACAAGTTAATAGAGGATATAAAGGAAAGTACTGTTCTTTTTGGTGTTACAGAGGGTGGCATATCACAGTATTACGGACACCTTGACGAAAACCAGCTTAAGGCAAGGAACAGCCTTATTTCAGCTATCAATTCCAAGTCAATGGAATATAGCGAAGCCTACAAAAGTGTTGTAGAGGATGTTGCCTACATTTGGTTTACGAGGATTGTATCTTTAAGGTATATGGAGCTTAACAATATACTGCCTTTTTCTGTTTCTATTTTTCCAAATAGGGGAAGTGTGCCTGAAATTGTCACTAACCCTTATGATGAGAACCTTATATATACAGATGAAGAAAGGTCTTTTTTACATTCCTGTCAGAATAATGGTGAGCTTTATACCCATCTATTTGTAAAGGTTGCAGAATTTGTTGAAGAAAAAATGACTGTTTTTGCAGAAAATCTGTCCCACCACAGCAAAATGCTTCTTTCTCTTTCTTATGAAGCTGACGGCGTTATTACAAGGCTTGTAAATACCATTGAAGTCAGTAATTTTACAGACGGAGTTGAAATTCTGGGTTGGTGTCATCAGTACTACAACACCGATGTTTTTAACCAGCTTTATGACGGCGATATGTCCAAGAAAAAGATTAGCCCTCGCTATTTACCTGTGGCAACTCAGCTTTACACCCCTGATTGGGTTGTAAAGTATATGGTGGAGAACACTCTGGGCAGAGTTTGGATTGACCACCTTATGGGTAATAATGAGGAACATAAGGTTAGTTCTTTTTTAGAAAAATGGGAATATTATATTGAGGATACAGACAAAAATTCCCCTGAACTTAAAAAAATTCAAAGTGAAAAGAAAAATATTTCTCCAGAAGAAATAAAATTTATTGACCCCTGTATGGGTAGTGGCCATATACTTGTATATGCCTTTGAACTCTTAATGCAGATTTACCTTAGCAAGGGTTATGAACAGAAAACAGCAGTAAGACTGATTTTGGAAAAGAACCTTTATGGTCTTGACATTGACGACAGAGCCTGTTCCTTGGCTTTCTTTGCCCTTATGATGAAGGCATATAGATATAACAAGGATATTTTAGGAGAAAAGTTCAAGTCCAACATTTGTGCTGTTCAAGAAAGCAACAGCATTACTTCACTTGTTGATACAATGGAGTATTTTGCAGGGGATGATGAAAGGCTAAGAGAGGAATTTCAGTACCTTGTTACAGTTTTTTATGATGCCAAGGAATATGGTAGCATAATCAATATGAGGAAAATTGACCTTGTGGCAGTTAATAGTAGGATTGAGGTTATTAAAAATACTCTACCAGGAAGTAGTCAGGAAGAATACTATAGGGAAGAAATCCTTACAAAGTTTTTGCCACTTGTAAAACAGGCAGAAATTATGTCACAGCATTATGATGTGGTGGTGACAAACCCACCTTACCTCAATAATTCAAGAATGAGTAGCAACCTATCTTCCTATGTTGCAAAGGAATATAATATTGCAAAAAATGACCTTGCCACAGTATTTATACACAAGGCCCTTGGGGTTCTCACCAAGGAAAACGGACTTATTGCAATGATTACCACAGTTTCTTGGATGTACATTAAAAGCTTTGAGCAGATGAGAAAGTATCTTCTACAATCCTATCAGTTTAATTCCATTGTTGATTTTGGAACAGAGCTTTTTGAGGGTAAAATCGGGCATCTTCCTGTTGTTAGCTGGGTTAACCGTAAGCACAGACCTTTCCAAAAGGTTAAGGCAGTAAGACTAACGGAGTATAACTACAGCAGAAGAAGTGAAAAACAACAGCAGTTTTTTAATGGTGAAAATCATTATATTTCTGACCAGCTTGACTTTGCGAAAATCCCTGGCGAGCCTGTGGCATATTGGCTTGGGGAAGGGTTTATGAAGGCTTTTCAGCAGGGCAGAACCCTTGGTGAGCTTACTGTTGCCCGTAACGGTATGAAAACAGGTGACAACGAAAGGTTCTTAAGGCTCTGGTGGGAGGTTAAGGAAAGTACAGTTAACTACAATGCTGAAAATGCACTTGACGCCTACTACAGCAAAAAAACTTATTTCCCATATAATAAAGGTGGGGAATACAGAAAGTGGTACGGAAATAACGATTACCTCATTGATTGGCACAACAATGGTGAGGTGGTTATGGGCAAGGCAAAGGAGGACGGCAGACATACTCAGGACTATAATCAAGAACTGAAGTTTATGCCCCTTGCAACTTGGTCGCTGATTACCGTTAAACCAGCCTTCCGTTACAAAAAACACGCTCTTTCCGATATTGCAGGAATGTCCTTTTACACAAGTGAGGACAAGCTACTGTATTATCTCGGCTTTTGCAACACATCAATAGCAACGGAACTAATCAGACTTTTGGCACCTACAATGAATTGTCAGGTAGGTGATATTGCAAGGCTACCTATTCTTCATTCCAAAAGTCAGGAGCAGACTGTTATTGATATTGTTAAGGAAAATATTGCCCTTTCAAAAGAGGATTGGGATAGTTTTGAAACCTCTTGGGACTTCAAAGCACATCCGTTTATTACCTACAATCAAGGCTCTCTAACTGATACATACGAAAAGTGGGCAGAGGCTTGTGAGGAAAGATTCAATAGGTTAAAATCAAACGAAGAACTCCTTAACAGCATTTTTATGGATATTTACAGCCTTGGCAACAGCTATAAAACTCAAGTTGAGGAAAAGGATGTAACCGTTAGAAAGGCTGATTTAAGCAGGGATGTAAGGTCATTTATTTCCTATGCAGTAGGATGTATTCTTGGCAGATATAGTCTTGACAAGGAGGGTGTTGTTTTCACAGGTGATGATTGGAACAAAGATAATTACAAAACCTTTGTCCCTGTAGAGGATAACTGCCTTGTTATAACTGATATGGCAGACTACGAAAATGATATAGTCTATTACTTTACAGAATTTCTAAAAGTAGCTTTTGGAAAGGAACATCTTGAAGAAAATCTCCTATTTATCGGTAATGCCTTGGAAACAAAAGGACTTACCCCACAGGAACAAATTAGAAATTACTTTTTTAACGACTTTTACAAGGAGCATCTCTCAACTTATACAGTTGGTGTGTCGGGGAAAAGACCAATTTATTGGATGTTCCAAAGTGGCAAAAAGGGTGGCTTAAAGGTGCTTTCCTATATGCATAGGTGGACTTATGAAATCACATCAGATGTAAGATGTACATATTTACCTCTTATGAAGTCCTATTATGAGGAAAAGTTAAGTGGGTTTGACATTGACCCAGACAGCAACCTACCAAAAACAGAATTAAGAAGGCAAATGAAAGATAGGGATAAGCTGCTAAGCAGATATGATGAAATCATCGCCTATGAAAAGCTGTTAAGCAAGGTTGAAGGGGTTATTTTTGATACGGATATGGGTATAAAATATAACCATAAAAGGGTACAAACCACAGTAGATGGGGAAGTTTTACCTATACTTGCCAAAATCTGATAATTATTATATAATGAAAATATAAAAGGATTGGAGAGCAAAATGGAGAAACAGGAATTTTGGGATATATACGATAAGAATAAACAGCCAACAGGCAGAACTATGAAACGCAATGATTGGATTCTAAAGGATGATGAATATCACCTAACAGTCCTTGGGGTTGTATGTAGAAGTGACGGAAAGTTTCTTATTACAAAGCGTGCTATGGATAAACACTGGGCCCCAGGCTGGTGGGAAGTTTCAGGTGGTGCAGCTATGGCTGGAGAAAGTTCTGAAACTGCTGTTCGCAGAGAGGTTATGGAGGAAACAGGGCTTGACACCACAAATGCTGATGTAAAGTACCTTTTTACTTATCACAGAGAAAATCCAGGAGAGGGTGACAACTACTTTGTAGATGTGTACCGTTTTACTATGGATTTCACAGAGGAAGATGTAAAAAATCAGGAGGCAGAAACAACAGGCTTTATGCTTGCTGATAAAGAGCAAATTGAAGAATTTGCAAGACAGGGTATCTTCCTCCATTATGACAGTATAAAAAAAGCCTTTGAGCTTTAATTAGAAGGTGTTTTTTATGAGCGAGAAAAAAAGAAAAGCCAAAACTTTTAAAAAGGACTTTATCTATGTTGCCTTGGCACTAATTGGCATTGGTACTCTCTTTGTGCTTATGCCTGGAAAGTCCTCCAGTATCATTTGCTATACAGTGGCATCACTTCTATGTGTTTGGGGTATAATCAAGCTGTTTATGTACTTTGCACAGGAGAGAAAAGAAATATTCAGTTCTATGGGACTTGTATCCTCTGTGGCTCTGATTATACTTGGAATATCAATTTTTATTACTCCTACCTTTTTTGAGGGCGTCATAGCCACAGTATTCGGCTTTGTTATGATAGTTGACGGTGTGTTAAAATTACAGTATTCCCTTGATATTTTAAGGCTTGGTGCAAAAAATTGGTGGATAATTATGATTATTTCAGGTGTGTTTGTGGCAGCAGGTTTGGTTGTTGTGTTTAACCCACTATTTTCAGCAAAAGCACTTATGATGTTTGCCGGTATTTGCCTTATTGTTAATGGTGTTTCCGACCTTTATACAGCCTTCTTTATTAGCAGAATTTTAAAAAAAGTAAAAGCTCAAGAAGAAGTTGTTGTAAGGCTTGATGAAGGCGACTATAAGGATATTGAAGACTAAATATAAACATAAAAAATCCCTCCATTGTGGAGGGATTTTTGATTTTAAAGTATTCCTGAAAAAATAAGCAGAGTGAGTATTAAGGTGATTGTAATTAGTGCAGACACACTCACAATAATAAAGGTGTTTGACTTCTTCATTTCCATATCGTCAGCACTTTCTCTCATTGGAATAAGGTTTGTTTTCCTTAGAGCAGTAACCACACCCTTATATAAAAGAAGTGTAAGGGCAGAGTTTAGTGAAGCTTTGATAAAATTAAAAGGAACAAGAAGTGGTAAAAATAAATCCAGAACAGCTTCCCTTGGCATACCTGTATAAATTGGAGTTAAAATATAATTCCATAAAAGAATAATAGTAATCATTGAAAGTGAACCAACTATAAGTCCAATAATTGCCCTTGATAGGGTTCTTTTTCTAAAGTAAATTATAGATGCTGTCCCAACAAAAACAGCAGAAGAAAGAAAATTCATTATACATCCTATAATTCCACTGTTGCTAATTGTTATCATCTCTACAACACAAACTACAAGTGACATAACAATTCCCTGAACAGGTCCAAAGATAAATGCACCAATAGTCAGTACCACATCCTTTGGCTCGTAGGTCAAAAAACCACCAATGTTGGGCAACCTAAGTAGCATATCTGAGGCGATTGCAATCGCCGTCAGCATAGCCATTGAGCATAGTGTTTTTACATTCGTTGTTTTACTTTTTGTCATAATAATGACCTCCTAAAAATTTGATACAAAGTAGTCATCATCATAAAAAAATCCCCACAGTTTCCTGTGGGGCAAAGAGCGTAAAGCATAGCTTATGGCTATAGTACTATATGGTACTGTAGCTCAACATCATCCTCTTTCATCCGGACTATACCGTCGGTACTGGAATTTCACCAGTTCAGCTTTTGGCTCGTGGACTTTACCACCGGTGGGGAATTTCACCCCGCCCCGAAGATAACTATTATGTTCACTATCATTATACTATTCTATTTACTTTTGTCAAGATGATTTTTCAAGGCTTGAATTTTCACCTTGTTTTCATCACTAATTCTGTAGCTGTCACGAATTTTCCCAAAGGTCATAGTCAGAGTTTCTCTGTCATAATTATTCGTCTTTAGAAAAATATACATTCTGTCAAAGTGATATACAAAAAGCTCTGCCGTTAGCCAAGCCTTTGCCATTTTCACATAGTAGTAATCTAAAGTTATGGCATTGAGTCTTTCAAGAATTTCTTCAAGATACTCCACATCTTTTTTGTATTGAAACATTGTTAATATGGCATATCGTACTGCCCAAGGGTTACTACTGCTGATATATTTTTCTATGTAAGAAAAATAATCCTTCTTGTATTTTTTAAAATACTTGCTTTTTCCACTAATAAGGTCGCAACTTGCCCAGTTGTCAATCATAGGGATGAAGCTATCAAAAAGATTGCAAAAGTCCTCATAGCTTTCGGGCTTAATACTACAGAGAACCAGTCCGTAAAGGATAGTTTCCTCATAATAATTCATTTTAGGAAATTTAAGGAAATTCCTACCGTTGCCCTTGCTTATTGCCTTGGCAATCTTCCTTAGTATTGGCATCCTTACACCCAAAAAGAAATCAGGACTTTTATTTGGAACTAAAGAGGAGTGAAATTCCCTGTATTTTAAATCAACTTGCCCCTTAACAAAAAGAAGCAAGTTGTCATAATCGTTTTGAGTCCAGCTATCTAAGATAAATCTGTTTAAATTTTCCATTATGCTTTCCATTCAAAAACCGTCTTAAATGGGGTGTTAAGGTCATCAGAAAAAGCCCTGTGCATATCATCATAACTTCTGACAGGTGCGTCCTCATAAATAATGGAGGATAGTCGCCTTCTGATTCTTTGAGTTTCCATTAGCTTAATGGCTGATTCAAAGTCTGCTCTGCCACTCCTTGAACATCCCACAAGGGTAATTCCCTTTTCAAGAACCATTCTTGTGTTAATGGCAACCTTATTTTCAGAAACACCCATAAGCACCATAGTTCCTTGTGGTTTTATAAAATCTATCATATCATCTATTGCATCCAAAGCACCTTCGCCACCAACACATTCAAATGCGTGGTCAACCTCTAAATCCTTTGGAATGTTGTAGGTGAGGAATGTTCTTGTTACAAATGAAAATCTGCTTAATTTCCTCTGATTTTTACCAATAACATAAATCTTGGCAGATTTAGGTAGCTTTGCCCTTAAAACACAAGCTACAACAAAGGATAATGCACCGTCACCCCAAATTGCAATATTATTTCTTTCCTTATGGGATATTTTCATAAGCCTTGAAACTGCGTGACAGGCAACGGAAACAAATTCAGTAATGGCTGCAGTTTGCAAAGGTATGTTTTCAAATGGAATAAGTCTGTCTGGTTCAATATCAACAAACTCTCTCATAAAACCGTCAGTACCAGAGCTTAAGAACTTACTGCCTGGTCGGTAGTTTTCATAATAAATACTATCTGTAGGAATATTTCCCTCCGTATCACGCTCTGGGGAATTTGGAATAAGCACAACCTGTTGCCCTGGTGTAAAATGCCCTGTTTTATCCACAACAACCTCACCACAGCACTCGTGGATTAAAGCCATAGGGAGCTTTTCTTTCATTACCTTTAAGTCCCTGTTGCCCTGATAATATCTTTGGTCTGCGTGACAAATTGACATATATCTTGGTCGTACAATAACCTTTTTGTTAATGTCAATATCCTCATATTTTACAGAGAAAAACTGAGGGGAAGTCAGCTGATAAACATAGTTAATCACTTGTCATTTTCCTCCAGCTCAGCTATGTTTCCACCGACAATAACCTGAGCAATTTTGTAATCACTTATAGTTGTGATTTTAATATTTGAAGAATTACCTTTAACAAGCTTAACCGGTGCGCCTTTCATAACACAGATTTTACAAGCATCTGTAAGAATATTTTTTTCTGAAGGCTTTAACTGCTTGTAAAGTTCCTTTAGAAGTGTAATTTTAAAGGTCTGAGGTGTTTGTCCCTGATACATAATTGAACGGTCAGGAATTTCATCAATCTTCTCGTTATCATTTGACATAACAATGGTGTCAACAGCAGAGATTACTGTGTCACAAGCACCGTATGTAATGGCATTTTCAATATTTTCTTCAAGAATTCTAAGGGTAACAAATGGACGAACAGCATCGTGAGTAACAATAATATGTTCATCACTTTCCCCATACTTCTTTTCAATATCAGCAATAATGTTAAAGATAGTGTCGTTTCTGTTCTTACCACCAGAAGTAAGAATAATCTTATCTTCAAAGTCAAAATCATATTTTTCAAGCAGGTCAGCCATATAGCCAAGCCAAGCTGGATTTACACCGATGTAGATAACATCAATTTTTGAGCACATTAACATTTTTTCAAGTGTATGAATAATGATTGGCTTGTTATCAAGTGGTAGAAATTGCTTTGGCATATTGCTGATATGCATTCTTGTACCACTACCACCTGCTAAAATAGCACCAAATACCATAAAAATACCTCTTTTCAAATATAAGTTTTTATACAAAATATAAAATCAGATGTACTATACCCTTGTAGTATAACACATCTGATTGATTTTTTCAATTATTTTAAGCAGGATTTGTTCAAATCAAGGTGAACAAGGTCGTGATGTGGCACCTGTTTATCCTCTGGAGGTAACTCCATATAATCACCAAAGGCAATTTTTAAGTATTCGTGGTATCCAACAGGAATAGGGAACAGCTCACCTTCAAAGACTTCCCACACAGCACTTTCAAAGCACCTTTTGGGATATTCGTTCATCATATAGTGAGGTCCGGCACAAAGCTCTGTTATGTAGTCACATTCTTCAATGGTAAAACGAGTCATCCTCTTTTCACAGTGTTTCCATATTTTTGTACGGAGCTTTTTCCCTCTGAAAATGCCAAGAAGTATTTTGCTGACAAATGCAACTGCACCACCGTGCTTTTCTGGAACAAATTCACTGATAAACAGGGAGTATAGCATACAGTTAAACATCTGCATATATCTCTTGAACTTTCCACTTGGGCAACCGTCAAGAGGCATAATATCCATAACAAGTCCGTGGGGAACATCAATATTTTCTTGATTTTCTTTAACACAGGTGTAATTAGTATCTACAAATGTTGCAAAAATGTTTCCTGTAAATACATCCTTGCCATCGGTTTTTAGCAGTCTGAATCTACCATCGTTGCCAACCTGTTTTGGCCATTCCTTTAGGAGAATTTCATAGTCCTGTCTTGGCATAAATATATCAATATCATCATCCCAAGGGATAAATCCACTGTGACGCAGTGTACCGATACAGCATCCACCACAGAAGTAAAACAGTAGGTCATTGTCCTTACAGAATTTCTTGAAAACTCTTAAGGACTCTAATTCCTTTAGCTGTAGCTCTCTTATCTGTTCTTTTGATAGTTTAATTGGTTCTGACATTTTAATTACCTGTCCTTAGTATTTTTAATAATAGCCTTTTTTACTTCAAGAATTTGCTTTTCAGCACTTCCGTCAAGACTTTTTTTCCAGAATGGTAGCTTTATAATTCCCACAACTGTTCCCACACCATAGACAATGTGTAAAATAGGGAATAGAAATGGCAGTAGCAGAAATTGAGGTTGAGCTTTCCTTGTTATAAAGCAAAGTACTGTGTTGACAATGCAGAAAAGTCCATATAATAACCATATCAATCCCAGTGCAACTGTAAAGAATTTTATACCCAGGATGCTTAGTAGTGAACAACCAAATACTGCAAGGACAAATAAAAATGGAACAAAGTGGAAGTAACTAAGACAGCCTTTGCAAACTCCAAGAGTTAATCCAATCCATTTTCCGTTGCCGTGTTTTTGTTTAATCATATCCTTAAGTGTGTTTCTTGTCATTTGATAAGAAATTATATCAGGACAACTGCACAGCTTATATCCAGCCTGTCTGATTCTATAGTGGATTTCATTATCCTCAGTTCTGCCAAGGTCCTCGTTAAAGCCTCCTACCTTAGCAAAAACCTCTCTCTTATAAGCAGCGTGGAACATACTGTTAAGATATTCCTTTTCCTTTGCCTGATGCCTATAAGATGCTACGGAAGAACCAAACATAGACTCCTCAGCTGCAAGTAGTGTCAGCTTCCAAGGGGAAACATCGGACACAATGTTTGGTCTGCCACCACCTGTAATATCTTCGCCCTCTTTAATGTGGCAAACATTCTTTGAAACAAAATCTTTAGGAATACTTGCGTGGGCATCAACCCTTATTATTATGTCACCTGTGGCAACCTTTAAGGCTTCGTTCCAGCTTGATGCTTGATTACCTCTATTATTAGTAACAACCTTTACATCGTAAAAATCTTTGTTGTTGTCCCTAAAATCCTCCATAATTTCTTTGGTATTATCCTTTGACATTGAATCAACCAATACCACCTCAATTTTGCTGTGAGGATAATCCTGATTTTTAATATCCTTAAAAAGGCTGTTGAGAACAGTACCCTCGTTAAGAGCTATAACACAAATTGAAACTGTCATTACATTGTCCCTTTCGGCATAACCTGATTATTAGTTGTGTTTGAATTGTCACTTGTTAAGTACATTTGAGTTATCCACTTTCCATTTGTCATATACGCAACATTCATATATGGCACTACAAAAATAAGTGGAACTACAAAAAAGCAGAGTAGTAAATATGGGAAAAAGGAAAGAGTCAGCATATTTATGGTGGAAAGCCTTGGCTTTGCCATTTGTAACCCTATTTTTACAATTTCACTTGAACTTAAGCTTTCGTCCTCAAATAGTACACAAGGGATAACTGTATATCTCATTGCCCAGAAAAATGTACCTATAATCAGTACAACCAAATATACAACATAAATATAGGTGAGTATCCCTGATGTTTCATTACTGCTAAATGTAGATGAAATTATCATAAACAAAGCAGGTGCCCCAAAACCACAGAAGTAACCCAAAATTCTAAACATAATATTTATGTTTATTCTAAGGCACTTTCCGTAAAGGCCTCCCTTAAAATAGTAGAAAACATCAGATAGGCTGTTTTCCTTACCTTTTGAAATATTGTAACACAATTTTTGGTAGCCTGTAAATACCGGAGTAGCCAAAATTGTTGAAACAAGTAGTATTCCCTCAAATAAAATGATAAATAGACTTTGTAAAATGTTGATTTTATCTAAATCAACTACAGCATCTAATAAACTGACCATTAGGTCATTGGCGAGAATAATTATTATAAAGGGCATTAACATAATGAAAAATCCACCAATGGCATTACCCCAATTATTCTTTGAAAGATAGGCGAGAGCCTGTTTTTTTAGCATCTTTTCCTTGTTCATACTATTAGTCAAAATCTCCTATAAACATTCTGTACATAGCTTCAAGACAAATTTCTGCGTGTTTCATAAACTTTTCTTCGTCAAGACTCTCGTTGGCATTGTGCATATTGCTGTAATCATCCTTAAACAGTGGACCAAAGGCAACACCTTTGTTGTCTAACTTCCTTGCATAAGTGCCACCACCTGTAGAATATAGGTCAGGCTCAACACCCATAACTTCTTTGTAAGCAGATTTAAGGAGAGAAATAATAGGTGCATTCTCATCAATATTAAGTGGCTTTGAGTGGTTTGTTACCTTAACATTAAGTCCTTCGTTCTTCGCCACCTTAGTCACTCTGTAAAGTACAATATTTCCGTCAATAGATGCAGGATAACGAATATCCATACCGATTTTTGCACTACTTTCATCAATGTGAATGTAGCCAATGTTGACAGTAAGCTGACCTGAAACGCTGTCACGCATTTTTATACCCATTCTGTTACCGTTGGTTTCCATACCAACAGCAGAATTAAGGAATGAGCATACAGGGCCAAGCTGTTCATAGTTAAAGTTGGAGGAAAGTAATTCCACCAAAGCAGTTGCAGCATTAACACCATTTTGAGGCTCACAGGCGTGACTTGCACTACCGTGGGAGATAATCATAAGTCCGTCAATGGTGTAGTGGAATTCAAACTTGTTGTCCATAGCGTCAGCAAATCTAAGTAGCTGATGGTCGTCATTTTCGCTACAATCAAGTAGTGCATATGCAGTTGCCGGTACAACATTAACAGCCTTACCTGCGTGGAACTCATTGAGAGTAGAACCGGCGTGACCATCCTCGGAAATTTCAAGCTGTAAAATACCCTTTTCACATCTGCAAATGCCGTATTCACTGTCAGGAGTAAAGCTGTAGTCAGGCATAGCTTCACTTTCAAAGTAAGCCTCCATATCCTTCATACCAACTTCCTCGTCAGTACCAAAAATTGCCCTGATTGTATTCTTGCCAACAACTCCTGCTTCTTTTAATGCTCTTAAGCAATAGAGGGTAATAAGGGCAGAACCCTTGTCATCAGCAACACCTCTGCCGTAAAGTCTGCCGTCCTTTCTTGTTAAATCAAAGGGAATAGTATCCCAGTTGTTACCAGCAGGTACAACATCAAGGTGTGTAAGGACACCACAAAGCTCACCACCATTTCCAAGTTCTGCGTGACCTGCAATATCATCAACATTTTTTGTGTTAAGTCCAAATTCCTTTGCCTTGTCAAGGACAAAATTCAGAGCCTTAACACATTCCTCTGGCTGTTCACCTGAAATAGATTGAAAGGAAATAAGCTTTTCCAAGTCCTTTAACATTTCTTCCTTATATTTTAAAATATTTTTTCCAAAAGACATAACATTACCTCCGTTTTCTTCTTGTAATTAAATATGATGCAGTAATATATCCTATGAATAAAACTGCCGATACTAAAGATATTCCTACTCCTAAGCTTAGTCCTGGAGTTTTGTAAACAAATTTAATTTTACTGATTTGATGACCATCTACCTTTACTGCCATAAAGCCAATGTTCACCTTTTCAATCTCAACTTCCTTATCGTTAACATAGGCTGACCAGCCATCTTCATATGGTACAGAGAAAAATAGCAGATTATCCTCGCCTGTATTGTTAATTTCTGCTGTAAAGCCATTGTTAATGTAAGTAAAGCTACTACAGGACTGAGCTTTTCTGTTCTCGCAGTCCTTGTAATAATCGGTTACTCCGTATCTGAATTCAGAGGAAATCCCCTTGTAGTTTACCGATGTGTTTTCATCATTTAATAGGTCAAATTCACCGTCAATATAGTTTGTGATGTCACTGTACTTTTTAATCTGCTCTTGAGATAAAACCATAGCCTTCAGCAGAACTTTGTCCCTGTTTTTTGTTTCTATTGTTTCAAATTCCTCTTGACAGATAAAGTCTGAATACATAAATCCCATTGGAATGTAGTAGTCGTTTTCATAAATATCCACACCCTTTTGATGGTCAAGATAGCTCCAGCCAGGCATCTTGTATTTTTCCTCCTGATAAAAGTTATCATTATCGGCAGGATTATCAAGGAGGTATCGAACTGATAGGAAACTTCTCAGTCCGTAGTAGTCGGTATCTGGACGAGAGGCAACATCCCTTGTAATATCAAGCTCTGGATAAAATTCCATAATTGACCCTGGAACAATGCTGTGAAATGCCTGAATGTTTGGAATTTGCCAATACATTCCAAGGTTGTCCTCGCAGTTGTAAAAGTCACTTCTTACATTTTTAAGATTATCAAGGTCAATATCCTCACTGCCCTTAATTCCATAGTTAAGCAAAAAGTCCTTTGAGTGTTCACCTTGTAAACGGCTGATGTAAAAAATAAATGAGCCATAAACAACAATGGTAAGGGAAAGTGCAATAGAGGTGAACTTAATAAACTTGTTTTTGTCCCTTATGAATGCTCTTACAAGAAAACCAAAGGCACAAATACTTGTGAGGGCGATTGCGCCATAAATCCATAGCCATTCAGGATAATTTTCAAGCCCGATTTTTGTTGTTGGGTTATTCTCGTCGCTTTGGTCTGTATAAGGCATAAAGCCAATTAAAAGTAGAATTACAGCAGTAATTCCAGCAGAAAGTCTTGTTGCCTTTAGCCAGTCAACCTCACTATTTTCTAATGCTTTGATTGTAGCAAGAACCATAACAAGCTCAAGAATATAGAACCACCTTGCGTAGTAGTTCATATTAAAGCCTTGGAATACTGCGTTAAATATTGGTACCATTGCCATAACAAACAGCAGAGGAAGTAGCTTTTTTAACCAATGCTTGCCTTGAGTCTGTAAAAATCCAATAACACCTGTCATCCCTACAAGTGGTAACCATCCTGCAATAGATGCCCACTTTGAGTTGCTGTCAGGAGTAAAGTTTGGTCTTGCAGGAATATCAGGTGGGAAGAACAGAGATTCTACAATGTGAACATACCTTTGTCCTGTATCGTAAACTATTGCATCCCAACCCTCTGGCATTTTGGAAAGTCTGTTATTTTGTAGTACAGAAAATACAGAAGGCAGAAGGACAAATGCTGTCATTAAAAATCCTAAAACAACCTCAATAGCAAGAAAAAGAATATCCTTAAAGCTGAATTTTGGAAAGGTTTTTGTTGCAACCCTTAACACCCAATAGATAATTACAAATGCAACCTGTCCTACAAAAAAGTAGTAGTTGATTACGCAGGAGGAAAATACCCCAAGGGCAACCATTCCTTTCCTTTTATTATACATATATTCATCAATGGCAAATAGTAGGAAAGGGAAGATAATAATAGCCTCGTGAAAGTGATTGAAAAACACATTGTAAAGGCTAAAGCCTGAAAATGCGTACAATAGGCCACCCAGAACGGCAAATCGTCTGTCATTTACATATCTTCTTAAATATAGGTATGCAGTAAGAGATGCACAACCGAACTTTAAAATAAGCAGTGGTGCCATAAGATATGGTACAGCAGATGAAGGGAACAGCATAGTTATCCAAAAAAATGGACTTCCTATAAGGTAAAAGCTGTAGCTACCAATAAGGTTTGCTCCTAAGTCGGTGGTGTTGCTCCACATTGTATCTCCATTCCAAAGAGAGTCGTGAACCATTTGGTAAAATGGAATTTGCTGAGCATTAAAGTCCCCATAATATATGAAATATCCGTTGTCACAAATTATTGAAGGAACAAAAAGTATGGAGGCAAGGGCAATTCCCAGTAAAAAGGAAGTAAGCCCATACTTGTGCTTTCTGTTGTTTAAATAGTTTTTTAAGGTCATAAATAAATATCTCCGAATTTAAAAACACTGTTTACTATAATGAAAAAATAGGTTATAATATTAGACAATATTCTTGTTTGTTATTTGTAATTTTGCATATACACAAACTATTATAACATAAAAATAAAAATTTTGCATTATATTTTAGAATTTTTTGGAGATGAATATTATGAGTAGCCATTTTTTTGCTATGATTAGCAGAATGAAGTATATAAATCGTTGGGGTCTTATGAATAATACCCAAAATGAAACCATATGTGAACATTCCCTGCAGGTGGCTATGTTCACCCATTGTATGATACTTATGCACAACGAAATGTTTGAAAATAAGCTTGATGCAGACCATGGCGCAATCCTTGCCATATATCACGATTCCAGCGAAATAATAACAGGGGATTTGCCTACTCCTGTAAAGTATTATAATGATGAAATTACAAAGGCTTACAAAGAGGTTGAAAATCTTGCAGAGGAACAGCTCCTTAGTATGCTTCCAAAGTCAATGGAAAAATACTACAGGGATATTCTACATTATAATGAAAAGGACAAAGAGCTTTGGAAGTATGTGAAAGCAGCTGATAAAATTTCAGCCCTTACAAAGTGTATATGTGAAATGAATATGGGTAACTCGGAGTTTGGTGACGCCTACTATGCTTTGAAATCCTCCATTGAAGAAATGAAAATGCCTGTGGTAAATAAATTCTTGGAGGAGTACATTCCTTCATTCAGACTTACACTTGATAAGCTGAAATAACCCACTTCTTTGTGAAAAATGTAGAAATAGGGATAAAAAACAATGTTAATTCTTTATTAGAATTATAAAGCTATGTAAAGTATAGTATAATATGCTAATGATACAATGCAAAGTTGTATGTTTTTCAGAAAGGAGCAATACTATGGCATCTTATCATGGTAAGCGTAGTGGAGATTCAACTGAGGTTCAGAACAATAACGTAAATAAAGGTGACTTTGTAGATATTTCCTCAAAGTCAGCTGTTTCAAAGGTATATAACAAAAAGTACAAGGTTATGAGGATTGTATCCTTAGTCCTTGCAATTCTCTTTACATTTTCAGGGGGAGCTCTTTGTTATGCTTCATCCTTAATGGCATCTGTCGGTGATGATGGTTCACTTGATGATGGAAAAAATTATACGGTTTCAGAGGATAATAAGGAAAAGGTTGTTGCCGATTCCAAGCTACTTGAAAATGCAGATGTTCTAAACATTATGCTTTTTGGACAGGATAAGGCAGAGTCCGAAAATGATAAAGGTCGTTCAGACTCAATGATACTTGTGTCCCTTGATGTTAAAAATAAGCAGATTAAGCTAACATCATTCCTTCGTGATACCTATGTTTATATTCCAAGTGGTGATGATTACGAAGGTTGGAATAAGCTTAATGCATCCTACTCCTTAGGTGGAGCAAAGCTTGCAGTTAAAACCATTGAAAGTAACTTTGGTGTTAAGATTGATAAATATGGTATTGTAGATTTCTCTGGCTTTAAGGAAGTAATAAATGCTCTTGGTGGTGTAACCATTCCAATTTCAGGTACTGAGGGTAGATATATCAATGCCCAAATTGATTATAATAACCAGAGCTGTGAGCATATTCCTGCCGAGTATTGTGAGTCTATTTATGTTCAGGACAGTGACGGAAATTACAAATATGACCGTAATGGCAACCAGGTTGAGGAAAAGAAGAAGTATAAGCTTAACGGTCAACAGGCTCTTTGGTATGCCCGTAACAGAGGTTCTGACGAAATTAGTGATGAAATTTTCAGTGGTGATGACTGGGATAGAACAGAGCGTCAGAGAACTCTTATTATGGCTGTTGTAGATGGCTTTAAGAATGCATCCTTTACTGACCTTGTGTCTGTAGTTAGTGAAATAGGCCCTATGATTGCAACTAACTTTAAGGAGAATGAAATTACATCCCTTATGACAAGTGTTCTCACATTCCTTGATTATCCAATATATCAGTTCCATATTCCAATTGGTGACTCCGATTCTACGGACAAGCTTTGGGTTTACGATGATGATACACCTGCAGGTTCAGTTGTAAGAATTACAGATTGGGATAAAACAAGGGAACAGCTTGCTGATTATGTATTTAATAAGGCAGACGAAAAGTACAGGTCAAGCAAATCATAATCCACTAAAGGAGCAGTAAAATGGCGTCAACATCAAACAAAACTTCAAACAAATTGCGTATAGCAGTATGTGTTTTGTATATAGCACAAGTTTTCTTTTTAACAGAAACATATTCCTATGTTTTTGATGCAACAGGAAAGGCAGACCCAGCAGGATTAAGCTGTTTTTCCCTCATTTACAAGAGTATAAATGTAGGTGAGTTCGGTCTTGCAGGTTACTCCATTGTTATGGCACTTATACCAATTATTGGGTTCTTTATCTTCACCTTTGATAAGAGCAGGAACATCAAAAATATTTACGGTGTACTTTCATCAGTAATTGCAGTGTTCCTAATTCTTGCAACAATTGGTGGATATATTGGCTTTGGTGCTACAATGGCGCTTATCCTCTATATTCCTATTGTGTTCCTGTCAGTTATGGGTATGTTCTCAAAAATGATGTTAAAATAAATACTAAAGTAAAGGGGTTGCATCTTTTGGTGCAACCCCTTGTTAATTCTTGTTTATTATATTGTTGAGGTCATCAGTAGTGAGTCAAAACCGTCTATTTTTATGATTTTCCCCTTGTCACCTACTATATGACCATAAATATTTCCATAAATAACATTACCCTTGCTATTTTTGGTGTTTAGGTTTCCACCACCCTTTGTAGATGGAACAAATTCAATATAAATGTTTCCGTCTTTGTCTTGGAAGCTCCAAGTACTGCGAATATCATTACGGTGTCCCTTAGCTTTAACTGAACTTAGCTTGATGATTCTTCCGTCAACAAAAATGCAGTTTTCAATTCCTTCAGAACTTTCTGAAATTCCACCGGAGAAATGCACAGTAACTATGCTGTTTTTAATGTTTCCCTCAGCCACAAGCTGACTGTACCTGAATTTGCTGGGAACAGACATTCTTGTCCAGTCTAAAATGGCAGTAGTGTATTCCTTGTCAAGATTATATTCTTCGCCACCAAAACGGACAATGCCTGTCGCCCTCATTTGTGGCAAAAACCTCTTTGTAAAAAAGCTGGTTTTACTGTCCTCAAAGGGTACTGCTATATTTATACTCTCTGTATTATTTTCCTCAATTTCAATGTTGAAATATAAATTCCTGTTGTTGTCAAAGTTAAGGTATTCACACTTTAGATAGCGTTTGTTACCTGCCTTTGAGAATTTTATTCCAATCTGATTATCATTATATGCAACATCGCCGAAAAGTGAGCTTTCTGGCATTTTGAATTTTATCTGAGGAAGTAGCTTTCTAACATTCCTACTGCCAATACGAAAGGTGTCAAAGTCTATTAACATTCCATTTATTTCACCGTAAAGTCCATAGTTTGCAATAGAAAAAGAAAAAAGTAAATGGGAGTTCATAATACAGTAGCTGTCCCTTTCCCTCGACCTAAGGATAGATGCAGTATTGTTCATTTTGTTGAAGTTGAACACAGGCTCTTTGCTCCAGCCAAATGGCACTACAGAGCCATTTTTGTCAAATATATTTGTTGTGCTTGAATATTCCTTGTACATAGCAGAACTCCTTTCAAAATGATTATACACATTTTTATTCTTTAATGCAATAAAAATGTGTTTTTGTTATATTATTTCTGTTGTATTCATAAGTAGTAATATTGGGGGATTGATATAATGAGGCTTAAAATCGCAGGTATTTATATCCTTGCAATTATTATTATGTTTTTTTGCTCCTGTAGTCAAACTGTGGATACTCCTGCAAGGGTGGTGCGTTCAAATGTATGGACTGAAAACAGCAAGAATAATGTGAATATTTCTCTACGCTTTAAAAATGACAATGCTGTACTTAATATTCTTGATGAGAAAAATAATAAAAGTGTAATAACAGGAATAACCTTGGTAACTGATGATGAAATCAGTATAACCGACCAGGCAACTCTAACGGAATATACTTTCAAATATACACTTTCAGGAGATTCTATAAAAATAAAATACAATAATAAGGTGCTAAAGCTTATGAAAGAATAGCTGTGTGTATTTTGCATACTTTATTTTACATTATAATGGGTAAAAATATTGTCTGTTTTGTTGAATAAATTTTATATCTATGATATAATAACTTAAATATGGGGTACTATCCCCTTGAAAGGAATGGTGTTATGGTTGTTTTGGGAATTGACCCAGGTTATGCAATAGTTGGCTACGGTGCAATAAACTACAAAAACAACTCTTTCACGCCAATATCCTTTGGAGCAATTATTACTGATGCTGGTACTGACTTTAACAGAAGACTTGAGATTATTTATGACGATTTGGTTGAGGTTATTAAGAGGGTAAAGCCTGACGCAATGTCTATAGAAAAGTTGTATTTTCAGACCAACGCCAAAACAGCAATTATGGTTGCAGAGGCAAGGGGAGTTATCCTCCTTGCAGCTCAAAAGCTGGGTGTTCCTGTTTTTGAATACACCCCTTTGCAGGTGAAAACAGCAGTAACAGGCTATGGCAAAGCTAAAAAGCCACAGGTTATGGAAATGACAAGGCGACTTTTAAAGCTGAAGGAAACCCCAAAGCCTGATGATACAGCCGATGCCCTTGCTATTGCCATAACTCATACTCAGTCAGCAGGTTCAGGACTAAGGCAGTTTATGATAAAAAACGGAATTAGATAGAGGATAAGAGATGATTTATTCATTAAGAGGTTTATTAGTACATACAGAGCCAAACTTAGCAGTTGTAGAGTGTGGTGGTGTGGGATATGGATGTCGCACTACAATAACTACCTTAAAGGATTTAAAACTTGGTACAGAAGTTACCCTCTACACCTATATGGCTGTAAGGGAGGATGCTGTTGAACTGTTTGGATTTTCAACACTACAGGAGCTTAACACCTACAAGCTTTTAATTAACATCAATGGTGTTGGTCCAAAGGCAGGTATTTCAATCCTTTCTGTTTTGTCACCAGAACAGGTTGCAATAGCTGTTTCTTCTGGGGATTATAAGACAATCACCCAAGCAAATGGTGTTGGACCTAAAATGGCACAGCGTATTGTACTTGAGCTTAAAGATAAATTTAAAAGTATTGAAATGGATATGGACACCTCTGACGGAAATACTCCTATGGTAGCCACAGGCAATATTCCTTCAGCTGTACAGGCACTTTCAGTTCTTGGCTTTAGTGCCTCTGATGTCACTCCAATACTTTCAAAGCTGGATAAAAATCTGACAGTTGAACAGATGATTACAGCAACACTAAAAAGGTTAGGTAAGTAAAATGGATTATCAACAGGAATTTGATTTTGAAAACAGAATAGTAGATACTAAGGAAATTCCAGAGGATAATCTTGAAATTGAAACAGATAATCCCCTAAGACCAAAGCGTCTTGAGGATTATATAGGTCAAGAGAAGGTTAAGGAAAATCTGAAAATCTATATTGAGGCAGCTATGCAAAGGGGAGAACCCTTGGACCACGTGTTGCTTTATGGACCACCTGGACTTGGTAAAACAACTCTTTCACAGATTATAGCTAATGAATTAGGCGTTAACATTCGTATCACCTCAGGCCCTGCTATTGAAAAGCCAGGGGATTTAGCAGCGATTTTAACTAACTTAAATGAGGGCGATGTGCTTTTTATTGATGAAATTCATCGTCTTAATAGAAGTGTTGAGGAAATTCTATATCCTGCAATGGAGGACTTTGCCATAGATATAATTACAGGTAAAGGACAAATGGCAGCCTCCTATCATTTGCCTCTTCCAAGGTTTACTTTGGTTGGTGCAACAACAAGGGCAGGTCAGTTGACAGCACCTTTGAGAGATAGATTTGGTGTAACTTTAAGGTTGGAACTTTATTCTCCAGAGGAATTATCCACCATTATCAATCGTTCAGCAGGAATACTTGGAATAGAAATTGACAATGACGGTTCTTTGGAAATGGCTTCTCGTTCAAGAGGTACACCAAGAATTGCCAACAGATTTTTAAAGCGTGTCCGTGATTTTGCACAGGTTCTCAACAATGGCAAAATTACCTTTGATATTGCAAGGACGGCACTTGATAAAATGGAAATTGACGAGCTTGGTCTTGACCAAAACGACAGAAGAATGCTTGAATCAATGATTAAGTTCTACAACGGTGGCCCTGTTGGGCTTGAAACTCTGGCTGCTGCCATTGGTGAGGAGGCAATTACCATTGAAGATGTGTATGAGCCTTACCTTATGCAAATAGGCTTTTTGCAAAGGACCCCAAGAGGACGATGTGTAACAGCCGAGGGCTACAGACATTTAGGATATGAGTTTGGCAACAATACAAATCAGCCAACATTGTTTAATAACATATAAAATCATTTTGAAATTAAGGAGTTTATTATGGGCAGAATTTTTGGTACAGACGGTGCAAGAGGAGTAGCAAATAAGGAGCTAACAGTTGATTTAGCTCTATCAATCGGTAGAGCAGCTGCTGTTGTTCTCACAAGTGAAGATGTAAAGCATCCAACATTTGTAATCGGTAAGGACACAAGAGTGTCAGGTGATATGCTTGAGGGTGCTTTGGTTGCAGGTTTAACATCAGTTGGTGCAAATGTAATTATTTTAGGAGTAGTTCCAACTCCGGCAGTAGCTTTTCTTGTAAAGCATTATAACGCAGATGCCGGTATTATGATTTCAGCATCTCATAACCCATTTGAGTTTAACGGAATTAAACTGTTTAACGAGGAAGGCTTTAAGCTACCTGATGAAATAGAAGAAAAAATTGAGGATATTATCCTTGATAAAGCACACACACCTGACCTTTCCTACGGTGGAGAAATCGGTAAGGTTAGCTATCGCAAGGATGGTGCTGACCTTTATATTAACCACGTTATGTCAACAATAGAGGGCGACCTTTCTGGTATGGAAATTGCCCTTGATTGCTCAAACGGTTCTTCATCAGTAACTGCTGAAAAGCTGTTTACAGCCCTTGGTGCAAAGGTACATATTCTGTCAGCATCACCTGATGGTGTGAATATCAACAAGGACTGTGGTTCAACTCATATGGAAAATCTTATGGAGTATGTTCGCAAAAATAATCTTCAAGCTGGACTTGCCTTTGATGGTGACGCCGACAGATGCCTTGCAGTTGACGAAAATGGCAATATGATTGACGGCGACTTCCTTATTGCCATTTGCGCAGAGGATATGCGCCAGAGAGGTACTCTAAAGGGTAATGCTGTTGTTGGCACAGTTATGACAAATATGGGATTCCAAAAGTTCTGTGAAGAAAAGGGTCTGCGTTTTGAGGCAACAAAAGTTGGTGACAGATATGTTCTTGAAGAAATGCAGTTAAGTGGCTATAATATTGGTGGCGAACAGAGTGGTCACATTATTTTCAGTGATTACGCTACTACAGGTGACGGTCAGCTAACAGGTGTTCAGCTTATGTCAATTCTAAAGAGAAGTGGCAAGAATATGTCTGACCTTGCTAAGGTTATGAAGAGATACCCACAGGTTCTCATCAATGTTAAAATTTCCAACGAAATGAAACCAAAATTCTACACAGATAAGCAAATTAAAGCTGAAATCAAGCAGGTAACAGATATTCTTGGTGATAGAGGTAGAATTTTAATCAGAGTTTCAGGCACAGAGCCACTTGTTCGTGTTATGCTTGAGGGCGAGGATTACCAGGAAATTGCAGTTCTTGCAGAAGAAGCAGCAAATGTTGTTAGAGAAAGATTATCATAATAGTTAGGATTAGATAAATGAGAGTATCAGAAAATTGGAAGGATTATGAGCTTATAGATTGCTCTGACGGTGAAAGACTTGAGCGTTGGGGTGAGGTTATTCTCATAAGACCTGACCCACAGATTATCTGGCATACCGAAAGAAAGAATCCACTTTGGAGAAAGGCTCACGCAAGATATTTCCGTAGCAACAAAGGTGGAGGAGAATGGAAAGTATTCAGAAAGCTACCAAAGCAGTGGAGTATTAACTACCTTGACTTAAAGTTTAATGTCAAAACAATGGGCTTTAAGCACACAGGAATTTTCCCTGAACAGGCTGTTAATTGGGATTTTGCCAGAAACAAAATTAAAAATGAAGATAGAGAGCTGAATATACTTAACCTCTTTGGATATACAGGCTGTGCAACCCTTTCCTGTATGAAGGAGGGTGCAAGAGTTTGCCATGTAGATGCCTCAAAGGGAATGGTTCTTTGGGCAAAGGAGAATGCCCAAACCAGTGGTATTGCAGACAAGCCTGTAAGGTGGCTCGTTGACGATTGCATTAAGTTTGTTGAAAAGGAAATTCGCCGAGGTCATCACTATGACGGAATTATTATGGACCCGCCATCCTATGGCAGAGGCCCTAACGGTGAAATTTGGAAGTTAGAGGACAATCTTTATTCTCTCATAGAATTATGTACTAAGGTGCTTTCTGACAATCCTGTGTTCTTTATCCTTAATTCCTACAGCACAGGACTATCAGCAGGTGTAATGGAGTATATGCTGGGGGCAATACTTAAGCCACGCTTTGGTGGTAAGGTTAGCTCCGATGAAATCGGTCTGAGAGCCTCAGACTCAGGTCTTGTACTGCCCTGTGGCTCAACAGCAATCTGGGAGAAGTAAAGAAAATTTAGTATAGAAGAAAGAAAAGTTATGAGTTTTATTTCAGTGGAGAACCTGTCATTTTCCTATGATAGTGAGGATGAAAATAAAATAAATAAGGTAGATGTAATCAGCGACCTGAATATTACTGTCAAACAAGGGGAGTTCCTCTGTGTTTTAGGTCACAATGGAAGTGGAAAAAGCACCCTTGCAAAGCACTTTAACGCAATGCTTTTGCCAAGTGGTGGTAAGGTCTATGTGGATAATATGGATACTATGGATGAAAAGTTTTGCTTTGACATTCGCAGTACCGTAGGTCTTGTACTGCAAAATCCAGATAACCAGCTTGTAGCCTCCATTGTTGAGGAGGATATCGCCTTTGGACCTGAAAATTTGGGTGTTCCACCAGAGGAAATTCGTGTTCGTGTTGATAATGCATTAAAAGCAGTGGATATGTATGATTACAGGCATCATTCTCCCCATAAGCTAAGTGGTGGTCAAAAGCAGAGAATAGCTATTGCAGGGATAATTGCAATGGAGCCAAAGTGCATTGTCCTTGATGAACCAACTGCAATGCTTGACCCAAGGGGAAGGGACGAGGTTGTTTCAACTATTACAAGGCTTAATAAGGAGCTGGGTATTACCATTGTCTTAATTACTCACTATATGGATGAGGCTGTAAAGGCTGATAGAGTTATAGTAATGGATAGTGGAAAGGTGCTGACCCAGGGTACACCAAAAGAGGTGTTCAGTCAGGTTGACCTTATTAAAAGCCATAGCCTTGATATTCCACAGGCAACTGAAATTTGCCATAAGCTAAAAAATTTAGGTGCAGACATAAAGGAGCTTCCTCTTGATGAGGACACTTGTGTAGATATTCTTACGGAGGTTCTTTTATGAGTGCTATAATTCGTACAGAAAACCTTACCTATACCTACGGAGTGAAAACACCCTTTGAAAAAACTGCTGTTGATAATTTAAATATAGAAATAAATCAGGGGGAGTTTTTAGGAGTAATCGGTCATACAGGTAGTGGCAAAAGTACCCTTGTGCAGATGCTAAATGGACTTATTACCCCAACAAGTGGTAAGGTGTTTCTTAATGATAAGGATATAAATGCAGATAAAAAGGAGCTAAGGAAGGTTCGCTTTCAGGTTGGAATGGTTTTCCAATACCCTGAACATCAGCTTTTTGAGGAAACTGTTTATAAGGATATTGCCTTTGGTCCTATGAATATGGGCATAACAGGTAGCGACCTTGACAATAAGGTTCGTTCAGCTGCAGCCTTTACAGGGCTAAAATCCTCACTTTTGCAGAAGTCCCCCTTTGATTTGTCTGGTGGTGAACAGCGACGAGTAGCTATTGCCGGTGTAATTGCAATGTATCCTGATGTTTTGATTCTTGATGAACCTACAGCTGGTCTTGACCCACAGGGTAGGGACAACCTTCTTCGTCAGATTTCAGACTATCATAAATATAAAAACAATACAGTAATTCTTGTGTCCCACTCAATGGAGGATATAGCCAAGTTTACTGACAGAATCCTTGTTATGAACAAAGGTAAGGCAGAAATGCTTGATACTACAAGAAATGTTTTTGCCAAGGGCAGTAGCCTTGAAAAAATGGGACTTGAAGTTCCACAGATTACAAGAATAACTGAAAGGTTAAGAGAAAGGGGAGTGCCTTTGCCAAAGGGTATTCTCACAGTTGAAGAAGCATATTGCGTTATGGCTGAACTTCTGAAAAAGGAGGGGAAGCTGAAATGAAAGATGTAGTTTTCGGTCAGTATATTCCTGGGAAAAGTGTAGTTCACAGACTTGACCCAAGGACAAAGCTGATTTTCCTAATTGTGTATATAGTACTGACATTTTGTACTATGAACTTTTATGCCCTTGCAATTCCTATTATCCTTGCTGTAGCTATGATGCTACTGAGTGGAATTTCAATAGTAAAGTACCTTAAAAGTATGAAAATGATGATTTTCATAATTCTTTTAACATCGGTGTTTAACCTGTTTTATGGTGGTGGAGAGGTTTATGCAAGTCTTGGTCCTCTATCAATAACAGAGGGTGGTATAAATAATGCCATTGTAATTGTTACCCGTATTCTCTGTTTGCTTATTGCGTCAGAAACTTTGACCTTTACAACAATGCCAACTGACCTTACAGACGGCATTGAAAGACTATTAAAGCCACTAAAGATATTTCATATAAAGGTACACGAAATTGCAATGATGATGTCTATTGCTCTTCGCTTTATACCAACACTTCTTGAGGAAACAGACAAAATTATCCTTGCTCAAAAGTCCCGTGGTGCAGATATAGAAACCGGTGGAATTATAAAGAGGGCAAAGGCTCTTGTTCCAATTTTTATTCCTCTCTTTGTTTCAGCAATACGCAGAGCTATGGATTTGGCTATGGCTATGGAGTGTCGATGTTATCACGGTGGAGAAGGAAGAACAAGAATGAAGGTTCTTCGTTTTCATAAGGGAGATATTTTCGCCTTTACAATGTTAGCAATTTTAACAGCAGGAATAATTTTACTTGACATTTTCCTGCCACATATAGTAAGATAACCAACAAGTATAAGATGATATGAGAAATTTATTGATTACAATTTCATATGACGGTAGCTGTTACCACGGATGGCAGGTTCAGAAGAACGCTGTAACTGTTCAACAGGTTTTTCAGGAGGCTCTTTACAAGATACTGCAGGAAAGACCCGATATAAAGGCTTGTTCAAGAACAGACAGTGGTGTACATGCAGAAATGTTTTGTATTAGTATGAAAACAGAGCATAAAATCCCTGCCGAAAGGCTAAAGGGTGCTTTAAACAGATTTTTGCCAACAAATATGGCTGTTCTTGATTGCAAGGAGGTTGACCTTGACTTCCACGCAAGATATAGCTGTAAGGGTAAAAGGTATGTGTATAAAATCTGGAATAGCCCAGTGAGAAACCCATTTTTAGGGGAATATGCCCTCCATTATAGATGGCATATTGATGAGGAGCTACTTAATAAATCTGCTCAGGATTTTGTAGGTAAACACGATTTTACCTCATTCTGCACAGTGGATAACAGAAAAATGGAAAATATGGAAAGAACAATCACCCATTTTAGTGTTGAAAGACAGGGTGATATGATAATAATGACGGTAGAGGCAGATGGCTTCCTGTATAATATGGTGAGAATTATGGTGGGTACTCTGTTAAAAATACAACAGGGGAAAATTCCACCGGATGGAATACCTGCAATTTTTGCACAAAAGAGCAGAAATCACCAGGGAGTAACAGCTCCACCACAGGGACTGTATTTAAAACAGGTAAATTACTGAAATAAGGAACGATTATGGGTAAACACGGTAGAGATAAAACTAAACCAAAGAAAAAAGAAAAGAAAGCTAAAAATAAACCTGTTAATCTTGAGGATATTGTTACAGAGGATAGTCCCAAGGACACAAAGGTGAGAAAGGCAAAGTCCCCAAGACAGAACAGGGGAACAAAGAGAAGAAGAACTATAAGCTATGAGAATGTGCCTATTGATGAATATACAGAGGCAGAGCTTAGGTTTGATAAAAGGCTTGTTAAAAAGACTTTATTTATCTTTGTATTGATAATTATTTTAGTTTTTGCAGTTACACTTTTTGTCAATAGAGATAATCTTACAGTGGATAACTTTTCTGCATGGTTCAATAACTCTGTCTTAGGTATATCTGACGGCAAAGGATTCCCTGTTGATATAAATGGAACAACTGTTAGCAATGGGAATTTCAGACTTATTAACGGAAAACCCTGTTATGCAAGTGATACCTCTTATGTAGAGCTTAGTGATACAGCAGGGGAGGCAGTAAACGCCCAGCTTAGCTATGATAACCCTGTTGTAAGGGGTACAAGTAACTATAATATTGTTTATGGTGTAGGTAGCAAGGGTTATATGGTTTGTAGCTCCCTTGAACAAAAGAAAAAGTCGGATACTGAAACAGGTGTTTTTTCTGCTGATATAAATGATAAGGGCTACTATGCAGTTGTAACCGAGGGTAAGGATTATCTTTCTGAATTATCAGCCTATAATTCAGAGAATAAAAAAATATATTCCTATATGTTTGCAGAATATTATATAACCTGTGTTTCAATCAATAGCAGAGGAACAGGCGCTATTTGTACAGGTATTACAACAGAAAACGGCATCGAAAAAACAAGAGTTTATGTTCTTGATTTTTCAACAGAAAAGCCTGTTAAGGAGTATGAAATAAATAATTCTGTAGCCTATGAATCCTTTTTCTTATCAAGCTCAAAGGCTATTTTAGTGTCAAGTGACGGTGTATATTCACTTGATTTTGAAAGTGAAGAACCCAAAAAGACAGAATATGACTCAAGTATTCTAACAACCTATTCCTTTAACCCAGACACAAAGAGTCTTGCCCTTGTGCTTTCAAGAAGTGGTGACGGAAGAAATTGTGATGTGGTAACTTTTAATTCAAATGGAGAAAAAGAACAGAAGATTGAAACAGAGCTTAGAATAGACTCTATTTCAACCTATAAAGGTACAATTGGTATGCTTTCTGAAGGACAAGCCTTTATTCTCAATAATGACGGTACACTTTCAGAAGGTGTAGATGCAGGAAATGATGCTCAAAGCATACTTCTATATAGTAATAGTAATGCCTATATTTTAGGTATAAGTGAAATAAGAGAAGTTAAACTTAATTAGAAAAAAGGTGAGAAATTGTCAATATTCTTAGATTTAGGTGTTGTTATTGTAGTGCTACTTACAGTGTTATGGTGCTACAAAAGGGGATTTTTCAGAACATTGTTCGGACTTTTGGGAACTGTGGTTTCCATAATTCTTGCAGCAAGTCTTGGCTCATTCCTTTCAGACAAAATTTATGATAGCTTTATTAAGGATAAAATTTTGGAAAGTATAACAGAGTCTATGTCCAGTAGTGTGAATTCTGGTGTAGAATCAACTGTAGGTGCAAAATCTCAGCTACCTGGTTATGTTGAGTCCCTCCTTGAAATATTTGGATATAATACAAATTCAATCAACAACAACTTTCAATCAACAGTAGAGGAACAGTCAAGAAATGTTGCAGGGGCAATAGAATCTGTTCTTGCTCCAATAATAACAGCAATTCTTAGCTTTTTGCTTATAGTGGTTCTTTTTATTATTTTTAGATTTATTACAGCCAGGTTATCAAAAATGATTACAAGAGTTTTTGATTTGCCTGTTTTAAGAACAATAAATAAATTTCTTGGTGGTTTGCTTGGCGTTGTAGAGGGTTTGGTACTTGCCTACTTCCTTGCAAGTTTTACAGCATTACTTGTACCTCTTATTTCTGGTGGAGATATAAGCTACACCGAATTTAGTAGCCAGGCGTCCAATTCGGCACTATTCTCCTATTTTTATAATAACAATATAATTACCTCAATTCTTGGTTAAATATATAAGGCAGGTGTATGTTATGAAAAATGAAAGTAAAGTAGAAAAAGAAAGAGTGGATACAACGGATATTATGACAATACCCAACATCCTATCATTTGTCCGAATATTACTCATTACCCCATTTATGATACTGTTCCTTAACGAACAGTACCTATGGGCATCAGCAGTAATAATTTTATCAGGTCTGACTGACTGTGTTGACGGCTTAATAGCCAGAAAATTTCATCAGATTTCAGAATTCGGCAAAGTTATTGACCCTGTGGCTGATAAACTAACCTTATTAGCTGTAGGTATCGGCATATGTATTATATGCCCAGAGGTTATTACTGTAACAGTAATCCTAATTATTAAAGATGTTCTTATGCTTATTGGTGGTATTACTCTTATTTCAAATGATATAAAGCCACCACAGGCAAGATGGTACGGAAAACTGGGAACAATTTGTTTCTACCTATCCGTATGTACAATAGTTGTTTTAAAAATCGCAGATATTACTGTACCATATTTGTCACAGATTATGCTTTCTGTTACTGCTGTTACAATGGTATTTGCACTTGTAAAGTATTTTTTCCTATTTATAGATTTACTAAAAAATGCTGATAGCAGTCAAAAGGAGAAAGGAGAATAAAAATGATATGTTCAAGATGCAATAAGCGTCCTGCTGTAGTCTTTGTTTCAGCAGGCTCAAGCGAAAGCTCAAAAGGCTATTGCCTTACCTGTGCAAAGGAACTTGGTATTAAACCTGTTGAGGACCTTATAAATAAAATGGGCATTACTGATGATGACCTTGAAGCTGTACAGGACCAAATGTCCTCTATTATGGATAATCTTGGTGATGGTGGAGATATGCAGTCTATGGTTGAATCCTTGGGCATTGACCCAAATTCTTTACAGGCAGAGCTTGTAAATGAAAATGGGGAAGATGACCAGGAGTTTACTCCAGGTGGTGCGCCAACCTTCCCTGCATTTTTCAATAACATTTTTAGTGGAAATTCAGCAAGTCGTGAAAACGGCACAGCTGATAAGAAACCAAAGAAGGATGGCAAGGATAAACAGCAGAAAAAGAGAAAGTTCCTTGGCCTTTATTGCGAGGATTTGACAAAAAAGGCAAGAGAAGGCAGAGTTGACCGTGTAATCGGCAGAGATAAGGAAATTGAGCGTGTTATTCAGATTTTATCAAGGCGTTCAAAGAACAATCCTTGCCTTATCGGTGAGCCAGGTGTTGGTAAAACAGCAATAGCAGAGGGACTTGCCTCAAGAATTATTGAGGGTAATGTGCCACTTCGCCTTAGGAACAAGGAAATTCATCTTCTTGACCTTACTTCCCTTGTAGCAGGTACACAGTTCAGAGGACAGTTTGAAAGCCGTATTAAGGGACTTATCCAGGAGGTTAAGGACGCAGGTAATATTATTCTGTTTATTGATGAGGTACATAGCCTTGTTGGTACAGGTGACAACGAAGGCACAATGAATGCCGCCAATATCCTAAAACCTGCCCTTTCAAGAGGTGAAATTCAGGTTATCGGTGCAACAACCTTTACAGAATACAGAAAGTATATTGAAAAGGATTCTGCCCTTGAAAGAAGATTCCAGCCTGTTAAAATCAATGAGCCTTCAATTTCAGAAACAATTGATGTTCTCCTTGGTGTTAAGTCATATTATGAAATTCATCACAGAGTAGCTGTTTCTGACGATATTGTCAGAAAGGCTGTTGTGTTCTCTGAAAGATATATTACAGACAGATTTTTGCCTGATAAGGCAATTGACCTTCTTGATGAATCCTGTGCTTGTTGTTCCCTCCGTAGCAAGGAAATGGAGGAATATGACAAGTTAACAGTTGAAAAGCAGAACCTAAGTGTTCAAAGGGATCAGCTTTCAGCAGAGGAAACTGTGGATTTTGAAAAAATTGCAGAAATAAAAACTCAGATTATTAACATCGAAAATAGAATGAACGAACTTGAGCCAAAGGCTGTGAATGTTCAAGTTGAGGAGCAGGATTTAGCAAAGGTTATTGAGCTTTGGACAGGTATTCCTGCTTCAAGAATAAGAGAAAATGAACTTGCAAAACTTGCTGACTTAGAGGAAAAGCTAAGTACAAAGATTATCGGTCAGGAAGAAGCTGTTAAGGCCTTGGCATCAGCTATTAAGAGAAGTAGAGTACAAATTTCTCCAAGAAGAAGACCTGCATCATTTATCTTTGTTGGCCCAACAGGTGTAGGTAAAACTGAGCTTGTTAAGGTGCTTTCCAAGGAACTGTTCGATACACCTGAAACACTTATCAGACTTGATATGTCCGAATTTATGGAAAAGCATAGTGTGTCAAAAATCATTGGTTCACCTCCAGGATATGTTGGCTACGATGAGGCAGGACAGGTGACAGAAAAAGTTAGAAGAAGACCATATTCTGTACTTCTCTTTGATGAAATTGAAAAGGCTCATCCAGATGTTCTCAACATCCTTCTTCAAATTCTTGATGAAGGTAAGGTGACAGACGCTCACGGTAGAGAGGTAAACTTTGAAAATACAGTTATCATTATGACAAGTAATGCAGGCTCTGACAAGAGAGAAAATGCTATGGGCTTTGGTAAGTCACAGGACGATGCCAATAGGGAAAAGGTGATGAAGGCTCTTTCAGAATTCCTTAGACCAGAATTTATTGCCAGAGTTGATGAAATTATTGTTTTCCGTCAGCTTGATAATGATGATTATTGTAAAATTTCAGCACTTCTGCTTGATGAATATGTGCCAACACTAAAGGAAAAGGGTATTGTGTTCAAGTATGATGACAAGGCTTGTAAAGCCCTTGCTGATAAGGCATCAGGTGGCAAGTCAGGCGCAAGAGATTTGCGTAACCTTATCCGTAAAGAGGTAGAGGATAAAATCGCCCAGGAAATGATTGATAAGGGCAATAACTCTATGACAGGCATTGCTGTTACAGCAGAAGATGGAGAGATTAAGTTAGAAATAATCTAAATCATAAATATGATAAATCAAAAGGCAGAGTAATCCAAAAGGAAAACTCTGCCTTAACTTATAGTTAATAAATATTAGTTTATATAAATTTGTTTAGCTTTTCATCATACTCATAATCTATAGCGCCAAGCTTTTCTTTTAGAAATGCTATGTCAATGCCAAGCCCTTCTTCAAGAGCTTCAAGATTAGGGTAGTTGTCCCTAAGTTGGGTGTTAATGTATGATAAAAGTATCATTGGGTCCTGTGGAATAGCCATAATGCCTCCTTAAATGTCTTATTATTGATTGTAACGGACTGTTCGCCTTCGATTCCTTTATACTTAATAAAAACAGAGAAATATCTTGCGATATGATAAAATGGAGCTGATGATGTACTATCATCTATAGGAAACAAAGTACCACGCTTGATATATACATATCTATTGGAAAGTAACTCATCAAATCCTCTCGCTAAAAACAGTCCACTGGACTGTTTTCTTAACTCTCGCCTTCGATTCCTTTACACTTAATAAAAAAGAGAAATATCTTTCGATATTTCTCTGTTTTTATGGAGCGGATGATGGGAATCGAACCCACACGATCAGCTTGGAAGGCTGAAGTTCTACCACTAAACTACATCCGCATATTCTCTTTAACGCAAGTATTATTGTATCACATTAAAATATTTTTGTCAATGATTTTCTTATAATTATTTATTAAAAAATAATAAAAAAAGTATAAAAAAACACTTGACAAATTATGCGAAAAAGTATATAATATAAAACGCTGATGAACGAAAGAATTTGTCAGCTGACTAATGCGCCAGTAGCTCAGCTGGATAGAGCAACTGCCTTCTAAGCAGTAGGTCAGGGGTTCGAGTCCCTTCTGGCGCGCCAGATATGGT